>DASSQL010000129.1:0-4439 GCA_035702525.1 Ornithinibacter sp.
TGTCGGGGAACCGTTGCGCCGCGTCAGGCGGTCAAGGCGAGGGCGCCGGCGCCCGCCGCGACGGCGAGCACCGCGCAGACCGTGCCGGCCGGGACCAGCCAGCGCCACGGCACGACGATGCCGGCGGTGCGGCAGCGCTGCAGCCAGAGCAGGGTGGCCAGCGAGGCCCAGGGGGTGATCAGGGGCCCGGCGTTGACCCCGACGAGCAGGGCCATCAGCCGTGGCGCCGCGTCGGCCGCGACCGGCTCGAGCACCAGGTAGGCCGGCAGGTTGTTCGCGACGTTCGCGACGAGCGCGCCCGTCCCGGCGAGTGCGAGCAGGGCGGTGTGGCCCGTTCCGGCCGGCACCACCGACGCGATCAGGTCGCCCAGCCCGCGCTGGTGCAGCACCTCCACCACGACCGACACGGCCACGAAGCCGGCCGCCATCAGCCACGGCACCGGCAGCCCCGGCAGCAGCTCGGGCGCGCGCCACCGGGCCACCCCGAGCAGCACGGCCGCCGCGGCGAGCGAGACGGCCCACGGCGGGGCTCCCACGGCGAACAGCGGGCCGAGGGCCACGCACACCACCGCCGCCCAGCGCAGCAGAACGACGTCGTGGGGGTCGGCCGGGGGGTCGACGGCGTACGATCGGGTGAGGGTGCGCCGGTGCAGCAGCGCGACCAGGGCCAGCGTCACCACGATGCAGGCGAGCGCGGGAGCCCAGGCCAGCCGCACGTAGTCCGCGTGCCCGAGCCCCTGCCGCTCGAAGGTGTTGAGCGCCAGCAGGTTCGTCAGGTTCGACACCGGCAGCAGCAGCGAGCCGGTGTTGGCGATCCACAGGGTGGTCACCGCGAAGACCCGGGCGTCCAGGTCGACCTGCCGGGCGACGGCGAGCCCCACCGGGGTGAGCAGCACGGCCGTGGTGTCGAGCGACAGCACGATCGTGCACCCGACCGCGAGCAGCGCGAACAGCAGCCACAGCGCCCAGGCCCGGTGCCGCCCGGCGTGCGCGACCCAGTGGCCGGCGACGTCGAACACCCCCGCCCGCTCCGCGACCTCGGCGACCACGGTGATCGCGAGGAGGAACACGACGACCGGCAGCAGGCGCTCGAGCAGGGCGACGGCATCCGCTGCCGTCACGGGGCCACCACGTCCAGCACCCACGGGGCCCGGGCGTTCGCGGGTTCCTCGAGGTGCACGTCGAACGCGCCGGCCACGACGTCGCGCAGCGCCGGCACCGAGCGCGGGGTGGCCCCCACCTGGCAGAGGTGCCGGGCCACCAGGCCACGGGTGTGCTTGGCCATGTGGCTGGCACCCGGCACCCGCACCTGCACCCAGCGGCGGGTGAGATCGGCACCAGGGCGCCACGCGGCGGCATACGACGCCGACCGGCAGTCGACGACGACCCCGCGCGAGGCGACGGCCGGCAGCACCTGGTCGAGGGCGGGGCGCCACACCGAGGCCAGCGGGCCGAGCCCGGGAAGCGTCGAACCCATCGAGAGCCGGTAGGCGGTGATCCGGTCGCCCGGGCGCACGGCGCCGTGCAGGGCCGAGATGACGACCAGCCAGCGGTTCGCCCGGCGGCGCGCGGCGGTGTCGAGGGTGGCCAGCCCGAGGGCGTCGTAGAGCACCCCGGTGTAGACCTCGGCGGCGGGGGTGGCCGGGGCGGTGTCGAGCACCAGGTTGCGGGCCACCTCGTCGAGCAGGCCGGCGGAGACGCCGAGCAGGGCCGGAGCGTCGGGGGAGCGGCTGACCTCGGCGAGGGCGGCGGCGACCCGGGCGCGGGTGGGGCCGAGCTCGGGGAACGACCAGGTCGACGGGTCGGCGGGCCTGCCGCGCCGCCGGTTCGCCTTGGACTCCGACGGCGGGAGCAGGATCAGCACGGGGGCAGCCTACGGAGGTTAGGTTGGTCGGCATGCCTCACCCCCGCGTGCGCCTGGCCCCGACCGACGCCGACATCCCCGCTGAGGTGCTGCAGGCCCTGCTGGCCCGCTTCGCGGCGGTGCGCGACGAGCTCGACCTGTCCGGCGACTACCCGGCCGACGCCCTCGCCGAGGCCGAGCAGGTGGCCGCCGCGCCGCCCGGGCTGCCCGAGCGTGACGAGACCGCGCTGCCCTTCTTCACCGTCGACCCGCCCGGCTCGATGGACCTCGACCAGGCCATGCACCTCGAGCGCGACGGCGACGGTCACCGCATCCGGTACGCCATCGCCGACGTGCCGACCTTCGTGCGGCTCGGTGGAGCGCTCGACCGGGTCACCCGCGAGCGCGGCCAGACCGTCTACTGCCCCGACGTGCGGGTGCCGCTGCACCCCGAGGTGCTGTCGGAGGGCGCCGCCAGCCTCCTGCCGGATGCCGTGCGCCCCGCCTTCGTCTGGGACCTGCGCCTCGACGGCGCCGGCCTGCTCACGTCGGCGCAGGTGTACCGGGCGATGGTGCGCAGCGTGGAACGGCTCGACTACACCCACGTGCAGGCGGCGATCGACGCCGGCACCGACGACCAGCGGTTCCTGATGCTCCGGGAGATCGGCGAGCGCCGCATCGCCCAGGAACGGGCCCGCGGCGGAGCGAGCCTGCCGATGCCCGAGCAGCAGGTGACCGCCCGCGACGGTGGGGGCTTCACCCTAGAGTTCCGGCCGCCGGTCGCGGCCGAGGAGTGGAACGCGCAGGTCTCGCTGCTCACCGGCATGGCCGCCGCGACGATGATGTTGGATGCCGGGGTGGGCGTCCTGCGCACGATGCCGGCCCCCACGCCCGAGGCGGTCGCGCGGTTCCGGCGGGTGGCGCGGGGCCTGGGCGCCGAGTGGCCGGAGGGGGTGCCGTACGGCGAGTTCGTGCGCGGCCTGGACCGCTCCAACCCGCGCCACCTGGCCCTCATCCACGAGGCGACCGCCCTCTTCCGCGGAGCGGGCTACACGGCCTTCGAGGGGCAGGCCCCGGCCCAGCCCGCGCACGCGGCCGTCGCCGCGCCCTACGCCCACGTCACCGCACCGCTGCGCCGCCTCGTCGACCGCTTCGGACTCGTCGTGTGCGAGGCCGCCTGTCGTGGGGCCGACGTGCCGGATGCCGTGCGCGCGGCACTGCCCGAGCTCGCCGCGCTGATGCGCGACTCCGACCGGCGGGCCCGGGCCGCCGAGCGGGCCTGCGCCGACGCGACCGAGGCCGCGGTGCTGCACGGCCGGGAGGGCGAGTCGTTCGGCGCGATCGTGGTCGACCACACCGACAAGGGCATGGAGGTGCAGCTCGTCGACCTGCCGGTCATCGCCCGGGTCACGGGTCGTCGGGCCGCGCTCGGCGCGCACCTGTCGGTGCGACTCGACCTCGCCGACGTGCGCGCCGGCGAGGTGGCCTTCTCGTACGAGTAGCCGCGCCCCCTACACTGGCGGCGGACGAGTCGGGCGGACGGTCGCGTCGGTGGGAGACCACCGCCGAGGAAGGTCCGGGCTCCGAAGGGCAGGATGGTGGCCAACAGCCACCCGGGGTGACCCGCGGGACAGTGCCACAGAAAACAGACCGCCCCGGTCGCGAGAGCGAGCGGGGTAAGGGTGAAACGGTGGTGTAAGAGACCACCAGCGACCTGGGTGACCAGGTCGGCTCGGTAAACCCCATCCGGAGCAAGCCCAGACAGCGTGCGTTCGAGGGCGGCCCGCCCGAGCACGCGGGTAGGGCGCTGGAGGTGGTCGGCAACGGCCACCCGAGATGGATGACCGTCACCGCGTCACCGGCAACGGGGACGCGGGACAGAACCCGGCCTACAGCCCGACTCGTCCACTTCACGCCGCTGGCCTGCGAAAACGTGACCACGGGCGACCGTCAGTCCGCAGATGGTCCGGTGGTATCAGAGCACGAACAGGGTGAGGGCGCGGACGACGAGAATGCCGGCCGCAAGCGCTGCCCATGGGTAACCGGGCGGCACGTGATGGCGGGGGGCCGGTGCTGGGCGGCCGAGGGCAGAGCGGCGGGCCTGTTCTACCGCGGCAGCAAGGCCGCCAGCCGTGGTGCCCGGTGGGAGTCCGTGGGTCAGGGTGTTCTTACCGCGGTCGCGCAGCGGCCCGATGATCTTGATGATGCCTGGGGGAATCACCAAGGCGACCACGTCCTGTTGGTAACGCACGTCGATCACGGTGGACAGCGGAACGGTCATGATCAGCCATGCGCCGACTTCTGTGTAGTGGTTGTCGTCGAGAACGATGCGTGACACTGATAGTTGGATACCAACCGCGATCACCAAGAAGGACGTCAGGAACGCCATGTCGGAGCGCAGGTCGTCAGGGCCGACGTACTGCATGAGGATCCACGCGGCGGCGACGGAGGCCACCCCGACGATGACAGCGGCGGTTCGCTCAACTCGGCTGAAGGACAGCGTGAGGGGCAGGTGGACTGTGGGTGTCTGGTCCACGACAGGCTTCGACCAGCTCTGAATCCGGACGATCGGGTCGAGGTTCGCGTCATCGACGAA
>DASSQL010000130.1:0-4127 GCA_035702525.1 Ornithinibacter sp.
ATCTCGGGTACCGACCGGGCCCGGCTGCTGCACGACACCATCTCGACGCTCGCGCCGGTGGAGTCGCGGCTCGTCGAGGCCGACTGGTCGGCCCTGGCCACCGAGGTGGTGCGGCTCGGCACCCACCGCGCCCTGGTCGTGTTGCTCACCTCGCTCGAGAGCTCGGCGATCGAGGAGGGGCTGCTGCCGGTGCTGCCGGCCCTGGCCGCCCACCACCGGGTCGTCGTCGCCTCGGTCAGCGACCCCGCCCTCACGGCCATGCGCGGTGCCCGCACCACGACGGGCGCGGTCTACGACGCCGCCGCCGCGGAGCGCACCCTTGCCCTGCGCCGGCGCACGGCATCCGCGCTGGAGCAGCTCGGCGTCGACGTCATCGACGCCGCACCCGACGAGCTGCCCGTGCGCCTGGCCGACCACTACCTGATGCTGAAGCGCCAGGGCCTGCTCTGAGGGTCAGTCGGCCAGGACGACCGGCGGCGCCTCGACGGGGCGATGCCGACCCGGCACCTCCCGGGTGGCCGCGCGCACGCTGCCCGCGGTGGCTTCGCTCGGCGACGCGGATGCCCCGCCGAGCCAGCTGCGCGGGGAGCCGACCAGCGCGTCGACGGCCGCCGCCGGCACCGGCCGGGAGAACAGGAAGCCCTGCGCCCGGTGGCAGCCGAGCTTGGTGAGCGCCTCGAGCTCGGCTTCGCGTTCGACCCCCTCGGCGACAACGGTGAAGCCGATCCGCTCGGCGAAGGCGACGACGCCCCAGACGAACCGGCGGCGGGCCTCGTCGTGGTCGAGGTTGCCGATGAACGACCGGTCGATCTTGACCTCGTGGACGGGCAGGTCGCGCAGCCGGGACAGCGTGCTCTGACCGGTGCCGAAGTCGTCGAGGGCGAGCTGCACACCGAAGGCCCGCAGCTCGGTGCACACCGCCCGGCTGCCCGCGGTGTCCGCGAGGCGCTGCGTCTCGGTGATCTCCAGGCAGAGCTGCTCGCCGGTCAGCCCGTGGCGGGCGAGCTCGGCGGCGACCAGCTCGGGCAGCTCGTGCGACGCGAGCTGGCCCGGGGTGATGTTGACCGCGACCCGCAGGCCGGCCCCACCCGGCAGGCCGGTCCACCGCGCCAGCTGGGTGCAGGCGTCGCGCAGGACGAACCGGAACAGCGGGTCGATCAGGTTGCACGCCTCGGCGACCCGCACGATGACCTCGGGTGGGACGGGACGGTCAGCGGGGGCCCAGCGGGCCAGCGCCTCCAACGTGTGCAGGCGGCCGGTCGACAGGTCGACGATCGGTTGGTAGGACACGGTGACCTCGTGGCGCGCCAGGGCCGGCCCGAGCGCCAGGCCCAGCGCCACGTCGTCGACCTCCGCGAGCTTCAGCCCCGGGGTGTGCAGGAGGACGTCCCCGCCGCCGCGCTGCTTCACGGCGTACATCGCCAGGTCGGCGCGCACCAGCAGCTCGTCGACGGTCGGGGTCGGGTCGAACAGGTCGACCCGCGCCAGCCCGATGCTGGCCGAGACCCACACCTCGCGACCTGCGACGACGAAGGGGTCACCGAGGCTGGCGAGCAGCTCCCTGGCGACGCCGACGGCATCCGGCTGGTCCTCCATCAGCACCGCGAACTCGTCGCCGCCGAACCGGGCCAGCGTCTCGGCCTCGGACAGCCGCAGCCGGAAGCGCAGGGCGACCTCCTTCAGCAGGGTGTCACCGGCGCTGTGCCCGAGCTGGTCGTTGACCGCCTTGAAGCCGTCGAGGTCGAGGAAGCAGATCGCCAGCGGGCGCTGGTCGCGGCGGTGCAGCTCGAGGGCGTGCGTCGCGCGGTCGATGAACAGGGCGCGGTTGGCCAGCCCGGTCAGCGGGTCGTGGAAGGCCTGGTGGCGCAGCTGGGCCTCGCGGTGGGTGAGGGCCCGGGCCAGCCGCTGGTTGTCGCACGGTGAGGAACTGCCGGAAGAACACCAGCAGCACGAGCACCACGAACAACGTCATCTCGACGCCCGAGACCGCGTTCGTGGCCGCCATCTGCCACGTCATGAAGCCCAGCGAGCCACCGAGGACGACGTACGGCATCGCGGCGCCGGCCACCGTGGGCAGCTCGTGGTGGGGGCTCCCGACCGTGGCGCCCGGCATCAGCGGTGCGAGGGCGAGCGCCCCGAAGGCCAGGAACCAGCCCAGGTCGATCGGGCTGTCGGTGACGTAGGCGCCCGTCTCGGTCAGGTAGGTGTACCCGCTGTCCGCGACGGCCATCAGGGCCAGCCCGGCGGCGACGAAGCCCAGGGGAAGGCGGTGCGTCCTGGACCGTGACATCACCAGCACGCAGACGACCAGCAGGGCGAGGTCGGAGGCCGGGTACGCGACCGACACCGCGAGGGCCAGCGCCGAGTCACCTCCGGCGCTCACGACGGCGCCCAGGGCGGTGGCCCAGGAGACCAGGCCGATGGCGCAGGCGATCATCAGGCCGTCGAGGGTCATCCGCCAGCGGCCGACGCCGGAGAGGTCCGAGGGGAAGATCGCGAGCGCGATGACGGCCGCGACGGGGAAGCCCAGGAAGCCGATGTCGGCGGCTCCGACGGCCGGGACGTCGACGCCGAGCACGAGCTCGTACCAGTCCCAGACCAGCTGCCCGAGCCCCCAGGACAGGGCCGCCACGGCCAGTGCGGCCCAGGCGAGCCGGAGCCGCCCCGTCGACGAGGTGGCGGCCAGCCCGCAGTTGACGGCGGCGAGGAGCGCGACCGCGGTCTCGCCGAGGTCGGAGAACGTGGCGTCGACGGAGCGGGTGCTGTACAGGGCGATCGCCCAGAGCAGCAGGGCAGCGGTGAGCACTCCGACCAACCACCGGGCCCGGTCGAGCCTTCCCGATGCCATGTCCCTCATCAGCCGTGTCCCGTCGCGGTCAGCCCTGCGGTGTGTGCGGCACTGCCCCGAACGTACCGTCGGGCCCTCCATGACGCAGGGCAACCGGGCGGGTTCGGGCTCGTGGTGACACACATCAGCCCGATCGGCCCATCTCGTCGTCCGATCGGACGATGAGGGCAGCACCACCACGCGACGATTGAGTTCGCGTGGCGACCGGCCGGCTCAGTCGATCTGCAGCTCGTCGCCGTCGACGGTGACCGTGCCGCGGTGCAGCGGCCAGGCCTTGGTGAGGGCGAGGTAGGCCGCGTCGAGGCCGGGGATCTTCGCGAACACGCCCTGCGGGCCACGCGTCATCCGACCGGTCTTCACGTCGTACTTCGCCTGGTGCCAGGGGCAGACCAGGCAGCCGTCGGCGTCGATGCTGCCCTCGGCGAGGTCGGCGCGCAGGTGCCGGCAGCGCCGGCCCACGGCGAAGTACTCGCCGTTGTCGCCGACCGCGTAGCCCTCGACCCCGGTGACGGAGTCGGGCGGAACCTTCGTGCGGGGGATCCGGGTGGTGGACATGGCGGGCTCCTTCGTCCGATCCGCCCATCGTGGCACGTCAGCCGCGTCCGTGCGCGGGTCGAGGATGCCGCAGTGCCGGATGCCGGGCGGCCGGCCGTCGGACCGGTGCTCAGGCGGGAGTCAGGCGGCGGACGCGGGGGCGACGTCCCCGGCATCCTTCGCGAGCACGTCACCGGTCGCTCCGTCGAGCACGGCGGCCCGGCCCACGACGAACACGTACGCCAGGAACAGTGACTCGACGACGACGCCGATGCCGATGCGGGCCCAGGTCGGCAGGCCCGACGGGGTCACGAAGCCCTCGATCGAGCCGCTGACGAACAGCACCGCGACCAGGCCCAGGGCCACCGCGATGGCCGTGCGGCCCTCTTTCGCGAACGACTCGACCCGGCCCATCGCGCCCGGTTCGATCCACGACCAGAACAGCCGCAGCCCCACCCCGCCGGCCACGAAGACCGCGGTGAGCTCGAGCAGCCCGTGCGGCAGGATCAGCCCGAAGAACAGCGCGCCGCGGTCGTTGCTGAGCATCAGCGCGGCGGCGACGCCCACGTTCACCACGTTGCTGCCGATGAGCAGCAGCACCGGTAGTCCGAACACGCCCAGCGCGATGCACAGGGCCGCCACCCGGGCGTTGTTGACCCACACCAGGGTGCCGAACTCGCCGTGCGGGAACTCGGAGTAGTAGTTCTCGAAGTCGGTGCCGACGTAGGCCTGGATCTCGGCCGGT
>DASSQL010000131.1:0-15656 GCA_035702525.1 Ornithinibacter sp.
CCTGCTCAAGGTGATCGCCGGCGTGCTGCTCCCGGATGCCGGCACCGTCACCGTCACCGGTGGGGTCGCCCCGCTCATCGAGCTGACCGGTGGGTTCCGCGGCGAGCTCACCTGCCGCGACAACCTGCAGATCCAGGCCGCGCTGCACGGTCTGTCCAAGGACCAGATCGAGGAGCGCTTCGAGAGCATGGTCGACTTCGCCGGGCCCCAGGTCCGCGAGGCGCTCGACCGCCCGTACCGGCACCTGTCGTCCGGCATGCAGGTGCGCCTGGGCTTCGCCGTGATCTCCTCGCTCGACGAGCCGATCTTCCTCGTCGACGAGGTGCTGGCGGTGGGGGACAAGGCCTTCCGCGAGAAGTGCTACCAGCGGATGGAGGGCCTGCTCGAGGCCGGCCGCACCCTGTTCCTGGTCTCGCACTCGGAGAAGGACCTCAAGCGGTTCGGCACCCGGGGGCTCTACCTGCGCCGGGGCGAGCTGGTCATGGACGGCCCGATGGACGACGTCCTCGACCAGTACAACCACGACCTCGCGGCCGGCGCCTGACCCTCAGCGCTGCAGGCAGGTGTTGCCGGCCTTCTTCTCGACCACTCGGAAGCCGTCGGCCTGGAGCAGCCGGATGCCGCCGCCGCGGTGGTTGCGCAGGCAGACGGTGCGCACGTCGAGGAGGGTCAGGGCGTCCTCGATGGCCGTGGGGTCGTCGGGGGTCGTGACGTCGACGAACTGCTGCAGCGTGCGCCGGGCGCCGGCGTGCGCCGCGGGCGTGCCCGCGTAGTTGGGCAGGTAGAACGGCCGGGCCGAGACCGGGTGGATGTCGACGGTGAGCGCGGCGAGCGCCCGGGCGGTGTTCGCGGGCACGAGCACGACGTCACCGGGGTCGCTGATCCGCTCGACGGCCCTGGCCTGCTGCAGGGCCCGGTCGGGCACCTTCCAGTCGAGCGGGTCGACCCAGCGGGCGTCGTTGCGCGGGTCGCCGACCCAGCGCCCGTCGACCAGGGGGACCAGGGCGACCAGCAGCGCGGTCGCGCCGACCGCGACGCGGGCCATGCGCCGGCCCCGGGCCCAGTGCGCCGCCGCCCCGACGGTGCCGGCGAGCAGCAGGGTGATCGGGATCGCCCACCACATCCGCCAGACGACCGACCAGAGGCCGAGGTCACGCAGCACGTCACGCACCGGGGGGAGCAGCGCCAGGCCGCCGGTGACGATCGCGCCGGCCGCCCCGAGCCGCATCGCGCGGTTCCCGATGCCGAGGGCCCCGACCCCGATCGCGAGGGCGGTGACGACGAGCATGCCGCCGGAGCCCGGGACGGTGAGCACCGGGTCGATGGTGTCGGTGATCGGGGCCAGGTCGAACCCGGCGGCGAGCAGCTGGGCGCGCGTGGGGCCTGCCGGTGCCAGCGCCACGCTGAGCACCCCCATGGCCGCGGGGTAGAGCGTCCATACGGACAGGCGCAGGGCGCCGCGCCACTGGGCCTGGGCCAGGGCGCCGAGCACCAGGCCCGCCACGAGCACCGGCACGAGGAACGCGGCGGTGTTCGAGACACCGATGCTGGCGACCAGCGCCGCCGCGAACAGGGCGTGGTCGCGGGCGCTGCGGTGGCGCATCAGCCGGGCACCGTGGAGGAAGACGAGGGGCAGCGCCACCGCGGCGAGCATCGCCTTGCCCTGCCAGATGCGCACCGCGAAGAACCCGCCCATGCCGTACCCGGTGCGGCCGGCGGTCCAGAGGTAGGCGGCGGCCGCGAGCAGCGCCACGGGGGCGGCCGGGATGCCGGCCTCCGCGACGAGCAGGGTCAGCACGAGCACGGCGAGCGCCGTGACGAGCGGCGGCACGACCACGTAGGTGACGGTGCCGGCCTCGAGGCCCAGGACCCGGGCGATCGACCCGATCAGCCCCTCGATCGAGTGGACAGGGGGCGAGTGACCCTGGATCGCGGGGAACACGTCGCTGCTGATCATGGTGTCGCGCAACGGGAAGTTGCCCCGCTCGGCGACCCAGGTCGACAGGTTCACGAAGTAGGCGTCGTCACCGTCGGGGCTGGCGATGATGGCGGCCAAGCCGCCGCTGACCAGGGCGACCAGCCACCCGGTGGCCCACAGCCAGGGAGCCGAGGCGGTACGACCCGCGCCGGATGCCGGGTCGTCGCCGGCGTCGTCGGCCTCCGCTTCGACCGGGGCGTCGTCCTTCTCGGCACGGAACCGGCGCAGCGACTCCAGGCGCGGTGCCCACCGCGACGACATGACCAGGGCGACGAGGGCGGAGACGACCCCGAGGGCCAGGGCCGCCAGGCGCAGGCCGGCGACGGCCAGGACCGTGGCCAGCAGCGCCACGGACACCACGGCGAGGGCGGCGGTGGCCCCGGGGAAGCCCACGTGGTCACGGCGGTCGCCCGGGCGCAGCCGCGACAGGCCCACCAGGGCGGCGACCCCGAGCACGGCGGCGACGGCCAGGCTCGGTGTCGCGGGGAAGCCGGTGAACAGCGCCACCTGGTAGACGAGGGTCCACACGGCGAAGAGCACGAGGGTGCCGGTCACGACCGAGCGCCCGGCGCGCTCCGGGAGGGTTGAGAGGGTCATGCGGCGGGGTCGTCGTTCCGTTCGGAGGGTCGCGGTGCCTCGCTCAGGGCGATCCGCCGGGCCAGGCGGGTGTAGTTGGTCTCGAGGTCGCGGAAGCGCAGGTAGGTCGTCACGGTGAAGCTGAGGAAGGCGACGACCAGGCCGTAGAGCACCAGGTCGGTGCCGCGCCCGACGCCGAACTTGTGGGCCAGCGTGGTCCAGACGTCGGGGAACAGGATCGACACCGCCGCGAAGGCCGCGAAGATGACCAGCCCGATCCGCCGGATCGCCTGGGCCCGGGCCCCGCGCGAGCGGAACAGCCGGGCCACGACGAGCACCACCACGAGGATGAGCACGACCTGGATGACGAGCACCGCGTTCATCGGAACATCAGCTCCACGAGGATGTTGACCGAGTTCCACAGGGACTGGCCCTTCGACTTCGAGTAGTCGGTGTAGAGGATGTGCACCGGGCTCTCGCCGTACGGCACCTTCATCTCGCCGATCTGGGCGACCAGCTCGGAGGCGTGCGCCATCCGGTTCTGGGTGATGTCGAGGCGCTCGACGACGTCGCGGCTGATGACCCGCAGCCCGTTGTGCGCGTCGGTGAGCCTGGTACCGGTGGTGAGGTTCGTGTAGCCCACGGCGAGCCGCAGGATCAGCTTCTTCATCGGGCTCGGGCTGGTGCGGTCGTCGAGGAACCTCGACCCGAACACGACCTCGAGGTGCTCGGCCCGCGCCTTCTCGAGCATCTCGAGCACGTCGCTCACCTGGTGCTGGCCGTCGGCGTCGAAGGTGACTACCCACCGCATCGACGGCACCGACCGGGCGTACTCGAACCCGGTCTGCAGCGCGGCGCCCTGGCCGAGGTTCACCGGGTGCCGCACGACCGTCGCGCCGGCGGAGGCCGCGGCGTCGGCACTGCGGTCGGAGGAGCCGTCGTCGACCACGACCACGTTCGCGAAGGTGCGTCGGGCGTCGCGGACCACGTCGGCGATCACGGCCTCCTCGTTGAAGAGGGGGACCACGAGCCAGACGTCGTCGGTGGAGGGGGCGCTGGTGCTCATCACGGCCAGCCTACGGTGGCGCGGGCCCCGCGCCGGGACGGCACTCGGGGTGCCGTCACCAGCCCGCCTCCTTCGCCGCACGCGACCAGTAGCGCAGCCCGTCGTACTTGACCCGGGCCACGGCGCCGCGGCGGGTGCGCCCGGTGGCGGCGTGCTCGGTGTGGCGCAGCACGGCGCTCGGCACGTAGCGCACCTCGAGGCCCAGCCGGTCGCACTCGCACCCGAACCACAGCTCCTCCCCGAACAGGGCGAACGGGTAGTCGCACGACCCGCCGGCGGCGAAGAAGCGGGGGGTGAGCACGATGCAGGAGCCGTGCCCCGCGAAGACCGTGCTGCCGGGCTCGACCCCGCTGACGGTGCGCGAGCTGTGGCCCTCCTTGCGCAGCAGCAGCAGGTCGGCCACCTGGGGCACCCGGTGCACCGCCGCGAGGGCACGCAGCCATCTGGCCGAGGGCGGCGCGAGCAGGTTCGGGTTCTGGTCGACGCCCAGGCTGCCGATCACCGCGGGAGCCAGCCACCCGGCATCCGGGTAGGTGTCGGCCAGCCGCAGCAGCTCGGTGACCAGGCCGGGGTCGGCGACCAGGTCGCAGTTGGCCAGCACGACCGGGTGCGAGGTGTCGACGTGGGGGAGCGCGCGCTGCAGCGCGGGCAGGTAGCCCGGGTTGTCCTCGAACGAGAGCACCCGCACTCGGGGGTCGTCGGCGAAGGCCGCCGTCGCGGCCTCGGTGTCGCCGGGCTTGTTCGCACACAGCACGACGTCGAGGGGGGCGTCCGTGCCCAGCGACGCGACGAGCCGGGTGGCGTCGTCGACCCCGCCGAACGACACGACGACGAAGGTGATGGCGGCCGTGGTCACCGGCCCACCTCCGGGCGGTCGCCGGTGGGGGTCGTCGGCATCGCGGGGGTGTCGTGACCCCGCCGGAAGAGCACGGCGTAGACCTTCTTGAGCAGGGTGGGCGGGATGACGCGGAACGCGCCGCGCACGACCATGTTGCGGGCCAGCAGGACGGTGCCGATCGTGCCGGTGTCGCGCAGCCGGCGCTGCACGTCCCACTCGTGGGGCAGCATCCGCCAGCCGCCGCGCCGCGCGATCATGCCGTCGCCGGCGTTGAAGAGCACGAGCGGCTCGTCGAGGTTCTCGGCGCGGGCGCCGGCGGCGAGCATCCGGGCGAACAGGTCGTAGTCCTGCATGTAGCGCAGGTCGGCGTAGCCCCCGGCGTCGAGGGCGAGCCGGCGCCGGAAGACGACCGTGGGGTTGTTGATCGGGTTGTTCAGGCGCATCCGCCTGGCGATCTCCTCGTGGGTGCGCGGGTTGCGACGCACCCCGATGACGTTGTCGGGGGTGCCCTCGAACTCGAGCATCGCCGACCCGACCAGGTCGAGGTGGTGCTGCTCGACGGCCGCCATCTCGCGCTCGAGGCGGTGGGGGAGCGAGACGTCGTCGGAGTCGTGCCGGGCCACGAAGTCACCGGTCGCGACGTCGAGCCCGTGGGCCGAGGCGAGGCCGCTGCCGACGTTGCGGGGCAGCCGCTCGACCCGCAGGGCGGGGTGGGCGGCCACGGCGGTGGCGAGCGCCGCGTCGAGCGCGGCGGGCACCGGGCCGTCGACGACGACGAGGAACTCCTCCGGCGGGCGGGTCTGGCCGGTGATCGAGGCGACCGACCGCTCGAGCTCCTCGACCGTGGTGCCGTGGTACGTGGTCATCAACACGGTCAGGGAGGGCGGCACCCGATCGATTCTAGGTGCTCGCGGGGGTCGTGCCGCGCCCGCGGACGGTGGCCCACAGGGCCACCACCTCGTGCCGGTTGAGCAGCAGCCACGCCGCCGCGAAGGCCGCCGCGGCGCCCAGCTGGGCGGCCACGCCGGCCGGCCCCTGGACCCGCCGCGCCAGCTCGGCCAGCACGAGCACGACGAGCGTGCCCCCGACCAGCTTGGCCGCGAGGTCGAGCCAGTGGTGCCGCTCGACCCACCACACGGTGGCGAGCATGCCGAGCGAGGCCAGGCCCGACCCGATGAGGTAGCCCAGGGCCACCCCGACGGTGCCGTGGCTCGGGGCGAGGAAGGGCCACACCGCGAGGCTCACGACCAGGCCGGAGACGTTGACCATCGCCACCGCTCGCGGGCCGCGCACCCGGGTGGACACCAGGGTGGTCGCGGCCCCGAGCGCGATCGACGCGAGCATCACCGCGACGAGCAGGATCGGCAGCACCGTGGCCGCCTTGGCGTACTCCGCGCCCCAGACGACGGCGATGGCGAGGGGGCTGACGATGACGAGCACGCCGAACAGGCCGACGAAGATGGCGGTGAGCCGGCGCGCGATGGCGTCGCTCTGGGCGTGCACCGCGGCTCGGTCGCCCCGGCCCGCGGCCGCGACCAGCGGGGGGACCAGCACCGTGCCGAGGGCGAGCGACAGCATCGACGCCGGCGTCGCCAGGTTCAGCGCCGCCGCGTAGTCACCGGCCTCGCCCGGCCCGGCGTAGGCGTGCGCGGCGAGCTGGGACAGCTGCAGCAGCCCGCCGGTCGCGAGCCCGCTGACGGCTCCGAACGCGATGAAGTGGTCGATCTGGCGGCGCAGCGCCGGGTCGACCCGGCCCGCGACCCGGGACGGCCACGACACGACCGCGAACAGCGCGTAGCCGAGCGCGAGCGGCAGCAGGGTCAGGGCGGGCAGGTCGAGGGCGAGCACCACCGTGACGACGAGGAGGGCCAGCGCCCCGGAGATGGTGTCCCAGACCGCCACCTGGCGGAAGCGGAGCTGGCCGTACTGGATGCCGCGCAGCGTGGTGTACATCGTGTAGGTCACCGCCACGACGACCGTTCCGATGGTGTGCGCCGGGCTGAACCCGAGCCGCCAGGAGCCGATCAGGGCGACCGTCGTGGGCAGCACCAGGGCGATCCGGGCGGTGCGGGTCGCGAGGTGGCGGGCGACCACGGCGGCACCCTCCGGGTCGGCCAGCGTCGCACGGGCGGCGACGAACCGGGTGCCGGCCGCCGAGGCCGGGGCGCCCCAGAGTTGGCTGGCGAGCACCGACAGCGACAGCGAGGTGTTGGTCTGGCCGAACAGCTCACGCGAGCCGAGGTGCCCGACGAGGATGCCGTAGAGCAGCCGGGCCAGCCCCTGGACCGCCGTCGCGTACGTGCTGAGGGCGGCGCGGGAGCGCAGGCTGGCCCCCGGAGGAGGTGCCGGAGGGGCGTCGGGGTCGAGCCTGCCGGTGTCGGTCGCGTCGGGGTGGACCACGATCGGACGGGGGTCGCCGGAGGGTGGCGTGACGCTCTCGGGCAAGGGGTCCGGCCCGTCGAGGGAGGACGGCTCCTGCGGCATCCACGCAGCATACCCAGCGTGCCCGGTCACGATTTTCTGGTACAGGAGGTACGAGTGTGTTCGCTGTGACACACTCGCCGGTGCAACCGCAGCACCCCTCCGGGCCCCTGAAACCGCTCCGCCGCGGCCGACCGGCACGGGTGCGTCACCGATCATGACTGGGTCGAACCATGAGAACTCTCCGCATCGTCACTGCGTCCACCCTGCTGGCCGGCGCCGCCATCGTCGTCCCCGTCGTGTCCGTCGGCGCGACGCCGCACGCGGTCAAGCCCTCGCTGCAACGGGTGCCCATGCCGGCCGCGCACACCGCGGCCCCGGGCGCGACGCTGGGCGCGACCTCGGATGCCGCGGCCACCGCCGTGGCGCCCGGCACGGCATCCGAGAGCGTCCTCACCCGTGACACCGACGGCGCCGACGTCGTCGGCGTCGGCTTCCCGGACGCGGCCTCGGCCAAGGGCGCCACCGTGACGGTGCGCAGCAAGGTCGACGGCCGCTGGGGCAGCTGGACCCCGGTGGGGCTCAGCGACGCCGCGCCCGACCCCGGCAGCGCCGAGGCGGCACGCGCCAAGGTCGCGACCGAACCGGTGGGGGTGGCGGGGTCCGAGCAGGTGCAGGTGCGGGTGACCGCCCGCACGGACAGCGCCCTCGCCCACGTCGAGGCCACCTTCGTCGACGGTGGCACCAGTGCGGCCGACTCCTCCGTGGGTGCGACCCCGGCCGCCAGCGCGAACGCCGCCGCGGCCGCGCCGACGATCATCAGCCGCGCGGCGTGGGGCGCCGACGAGAGCCTGCGCACCTGCTCGCCCGAGTACCTGACCAGCATCAAGGGCGCGGTCGTGCACCACACGGTGAACTCCAACAACTACTCGTCCGCCGAGGTGCCGGCCCTGCTGCGTGGGATCTACGCGTACCACGTGAACGGCAACGGCTGGTGCGACGTCGGCTACCAGTTCTTCGCCGACCGGTTCGGCCGCCTGTTCGAGGGCCGCTACGGCGGCGTCTACACGAACATCCTCGGCGCCCAGTCGGGTGGCTTCAACTCGCAGACCTTCGGGGTGTCGTCCCTCGGCAACCACGACCCGAGCACCGCGGGTGCGGTGGCCCCGTCGTCGGCCGAGCTCGCCTCGATCGCCAAGCTGATCGGCTGGAAGAGCTGGCTCAACGGCTGGGACCCGACGACGTCGACGTCGTTCACCTCCGCCGGCAGCACCCGCTGGCCGGCCGGCACCGTCATCACCCGGACCCGCGTGGTGGGGCACCGCGACTTCAGCCTGACCGAGTGCCCGGGTGACCTGATGTACAGCAAGATCCCCTCGATCCGCACGGCGGCGCAGAAGGTCTACACGGCGGGCGTGTCGAGCACGGCATCCGAGGTCGCGGCCGCGAGCGTCGTCGAGACGTACACCCGGCCGGCGGGCACCTCGTTCTCCCTCTCCGGGCGCGGCTACGGCCACGGCCGTGGGATGAGCCAGTACGGCGCCTACGGTGCCGCGCTCAGCGGGCTGACCCGCGACGAGATCCTGGCGTTCTACTACCCCAACACCACCCGGTCCACGGCCATCGGCAACCCGACCGTGCGGGTCAAGCTCACCGCGCTGGGCACGTCGTCGACGCAGGTCGTCACCTCGCCGAGCCTCGTGGTCACCGACGGCACCAAGACCGGCCCCCTCAACGTGAAGAACGCCGACGGCACGCTGCGCACCCGCTGGCGGGTCGTCCCCGGCGGCACCGGCCTGACCCTGCAGTGGCTGCAGAGCGGCACCTGGCGCAGCGCGTCCAGCTGGAGCGGGGTCACCACGCCGCTGTCGTTCAGCGACACCAAGCTGGGCAAGGTGCGGGTGGTCATGCCCGACGGCACCCAGCGCGACTACCGCCGCATCGTGCGCAGCGTGCGCTCCGGCGCGAGCCTGATGACGCTCAGCGTCGTGCCGATGGACTACTACCTGCAGAGCGTGGTCCCCTCGGAGATGCCGCCGTCCTGGTCGCCCGCGGCCCTGCAGGTGCAGGCGGTCGCCGCGCGCACCTACGCCGCCTACGAGATCGACCACCAGGCGGCCGGCTCGGCGTACGACCTGTGCGACAGCACCTCCTGCCAGGTCTACAAGGGCATGGCCGGCTACACCTCGGGCGGCACCCTCGTGCCGCACGAGTACGCGGCGTCCACCGCGGCCGTGACCGCCACCACCGGGCTCGGCGTCTTCTCCGGCGGCGTGCCGGCGTTCACCCAGTTCGGCTCGTCGAACGGCGGCCAGACCGTGGCGTCGTCGCTGCCCTACCAGGTCTCCAAGGCCGACCCGTACGACGACGTGCCCTCGGGCAGCTCGAGCCGGTGGACCACCTCGTTGTCGATCAGCAAGATCCAGGGCGCCTACCCGACCACCGGAACCCTCAAGGCACTGCGGGTCGACAAGCGCGACGGGATCAACGCCTGGGGCGGGCGCATCTCGAGCGTGACGGTCATCGGCTCGGCGGGCTCCAAGACCGTCACCGGCGACGCGTTCCGCTCCGCGATGGGCCTGCGCAGCACGTGGTGGACCGTGACCTCACCGCCGGCCACGTCGGCGGCCTCCTGGCCCAAGGACCTCGACGGCAACGACCGGGGCGACCTGCTCGCGGTCGACACCACGGGCGCGCTGCGGCTGCTGTCCGGCAGCGGCACGGGCGCGTTCACCGCCACGTCGATGGGCACCGGCTGGGGCAGCCGCAGCCTGGTCGCCGACGTCGGCTCGTGGGACGGTGACAACCGCCACGACGTCATCGAGCGCGACGGCACCACGCTCTACTACCACCCGGGCAACGGGGCCGGCGGGCTCTACGCGCGGGTCGCGATCAGCAGCGGCTGGGACACCGTCAACCTGGTCTCGGGCACCGGCGACATGGACCGCGACGGCCACACCGACTTCCTGGCGCGCACCACGTCCGGGCAGCTCAAGGTCTACCGCGGTGACGGCCGGGGCAAGACGCTCAACACCATCTACATCAGCTCGGGCTGGAACGCCTTCCGCGCCGTCCTGTCGCCCGGCGACCTCACCGGCGACGGCAAGGTCGACGTGCTGGCCGTGCGCAGCAGCGACAACGCCATGCTGCTCTACCCGGGCACCGGCACCGGCACGCTCGGCACCCCGACCACCGTCAGTGGGTCCTGGGCCGGCTACAGCGCCTTCTCCGCCTCCGGTGACGTCACCGGCGACGGTCGCGACGACGTCGTGGCCCGGCGCAGCTCCGACGGAGCGCTCGTCGTGTTCGGCGGCAACGACATGGGGGCGCTGACCCAGCACAGCGTCGTCACCGGCACGGCCACCTGGGCGGCCTGGACGCACTGGACCCCCTGACCGACGCAAGCCCCCGGGCTCCTCACGACGAGAGCGGATGCCGTGCCACGGCATCCGCTCTCGTCGTGCGGTCGTGCGGTCGTGCGGTCGTCAGGCCAGGTCGACGGTGAACGGGGCGCCGGTCGCCTCGCGCACCTGCTCCTCGGTGACGTCGGGGGCGAGCTCGCGCAGCACCAGGCCGTCGTCGGTGACGTCCATGACGGCGAGGTCGGTGATGATCCGCTGCACGACCTTCTTGCCGGTCAGCGGCAGCGAGCACTCCTGGACGATCTTGTGCGAGCCGTCCTTGGCGACGTGCTCCATCAGCACGACGACCTTCTTGGCGCCGTGCACGAGGTCCATCGCGCCGCCCATCCCCTTGACCATCTTCCCGGGGATCATCCAGTTGGCGATGTCGCCGCCGGCGGAGACCTGCATGGCGCCGAGGATGGCCGCGTCGACCTTGCCGCCGCGGATCATCCCGAACGACGTGGCCGAGTCGAAGTACGACGCGCCCCGGCGCACCGTGACGGTCTCCTTGCCGGCGTTGATCAGGTCGGGGTCGACGGCGTCGTCGGTGGGGTAGGCGCCCACGCCGAGGATGCCGTTCTCGGACTGCAGCACGATCTCGACGTCGTCGGGCACGTAGTTCGGCACGAGGGTCGGCAGGCCGATGCCGAGGTTGACGTAGGCGCCGTCCTCGAGCTCGGCGGCGGCGCGGGCGGCCATCTGCTCACGGGTCAGGGGCATGGCTCAGGACTCCTTCGTGGCGTCGGCGGCGGGGCTGACCGTGCGGCGCTCGATGCGCTTGTCGGCGACCTGCTCGGGGGTGAGCGGCAGCACCCGCTGCACGTAGATGCCGGGCAGGTGCACGTCGTCGGGGTCGATCTCGCCGGGCTCGACGAGGTGCTCGACCTCGGCGACGGTGACCCGCCCGGCCATCGCCGCGAGGGGGTTGAAGTTGCGGCTGCTCTTGTTGAAGACCAGGTTGCCGTGGCGGTCGCCCTTCCAGGCGCGCACCAGGCCGTAGTCGGCGACGATGGCGTGCTCGAGCACGTACTCGCGCTCCTGCCCGTCGTGCTCGAAGACGCGCACCTCCTTGGGCGGGGAGGCGAGGGCGACCGAGCCGTCGGCGGCGTACCGCCAGGGCAGGCCGCCGTCGGCGACCTGGCTGCCGACGCCCGTGGGCGTGAAGAACGCGGGGATGCCGGAGCCGCCGGCGCGCAGCCGCTCGGCCAGGGTGCCCTGGGGGGTCAGCTCGACCTCGAGCTCGCCCTCGAGGTACTGGCGGGCGAACTCCTTGTTCTCGCCGACGTACGAGGCCACGACGCGACGGATCTGGCCCGAGGCGAGCAGGACGCCGAGGCCCCACCCGTCGACGCCGCAGTTGTTGGAGACGACCTCGAGGTCGGTGACGCCGGTGTCGTGGAGCTCGGCGATGAGCACGGAGGGGATGCCGCAGAGGCCGAACCCACCGACGGCGAGGGTGGCCCCGTCGGTGATCCCGGCAACGGCGTCGGCAGGGGTTGAGACGACTTTGTCCATGACCGGAACTCTAGTGAGCGCCACCGGCCCGCCGACCGTGGGGAGGCACCACCAGCGGCCGAAGGATGTGTGGCGGTGCTCACCTGCAGGTGGAGATCGTGCTGCGGGGACGAGCTGGATGAGAAGAACAGCGTTGTAATTCACCCGTTTGGGTGGCGGCATCGCGTGACCAATGGGACAACTAGGGGAGCAGGTTGTCTGGTGTGGCGGATGTGACGGTTGTGACACCCGGTACATGAGGTGCCTGTGCGTCTTCTTCCCCCTGCCGAAGGCGCCCCCTGCATGAGGAGCACTCCGCCGTGTCCACGCCTGCCCTTGAGCCTCGCCGCGAGCGCCGCCTGCCGGTGCGAACCATCGGTGCGGTCTCCGCCTCGGTGATCGCCTTCCCCCTGCTCGCGTCGCCGGCCCAGGCCGCCACGACCTACCCCTACCCGAAGCCGTCGCGCACGCTGCCGTCGGCGCTGGACGTGGCCCCGTTCTACCAGGAGGGCACCCGCTGCCTCACCGAGAACCAGCCCGGAGCCGTCGCCTTCGCCAAGCTGCTCAACGACACCTACGGCAGCCACGTCTACGGCATCCTGCGCAAGTGCGCCGCCGAGCACGGTGAGGGTCGCGCGCTGGACTGGATGATCGACTCGACCAAGCCCGCCAACCTGGCGCTGGCCAACGCGCTGACCCGCTGGCTGGCCGCTCCCGACGCGCAGGGCCGCCCCGGCGCGATGGCCCGCCGGTTCGGCATCAACTACATCATCTTCAACCGCCAGCAGTGGAAGGCCTGGGCGCCCGAGCGCGGCTGGACCGCCTACTACGGCGTCTCGCCGCACACCGACCACATCCACTTCTCGTTCAACTGGGACGGCGCCTACAAGCGCACCTCGTGGTGGAGCGGCGTCGCCGTGACCAAGCCGCTCACCGGCCCGATCGGCTCGACGACGACCCCGCCGCCGCCGGCCACGACCCCCGCCCCGGCCCCGGCGCTGACGGCCAGCGGCTACCCGCTGCTCGTGCAGGGCGCCAGCGGCGCCGACGTGATGCTCGCCCAGAAGGTCGTCGGCGCCACCGCCGACGGCAGGTTCGGCCCGCTCACGGCGGCCGCGATCGGCACCTGGCAGTCCAAGCACGGCGTGCCGGCGACCAAGAAGCTCGACAACCCGACCTGGGCGACCATGGTCTACCTCAAGCTCGTCCCGGCCCGGAGCAGCGCGCTGTCGCCCTACGTCAACGTCGTGCTCCGGAAGGGCTCGACCGGCACCGCCGTCAAGGCGCTGCAGAAGGCGATCGGCAAGCTCACCGTCGACGGCTCCTTCGGGCCGGCCACCGAGGCGCGGGTCAAGGAGTACCAGAAGGCCAAGGGCCTGACGGCGAGCGGCGTGGTCGACCGCAAGGTCTGGTCGGCCCTGATGGGTGCGGTCGTGGCCCCCGCTGCGGCCACCCCGGCGCCGGCCCCCGCCCCGGCCCCGGCTCCCGCACCGGCCCCCCCGGCGCCGACCACCACCACGAGCCCGCTCGCGAAGTACGCCGGGCTGACCCTGAAGCTGTGGTCGAAGGGCGAGGCCGTCAAGGCCCTGCAGAAGGCCATCGGCAAGCTCACCGTCGACGGCTCCTACGGCCGGCTCACCGAGGCACGGGTCAAGGAGTACCAGAAGGCCAAGGGCCTGACCGTCACCGGCGTGACCGACGCCAAGGTCTGGAAGGCGCTGATGGCGTCGACCGCCGCCCCGGCCCCGGCCCCGGCACCGGCCACCACGTTCGCCACCGAGTTCACCGCGGTGAAGGCCACGACCCTCAAGGTCGGCTCGACCGGCACGGCCGTCAAGGTGCTCCAGCGGGCGCTCGGCGGGATGGTCGTCGACGGCACCTACCGCTCGACCACCGCCGCCGCCGTCAAGGCGTTCCAGACCGCCCACAAGCTCACGGCCACGGGGGTCGTCGACGCGAGGACCTGGGCGGCCCTCGAGCTCAAGGTGCACCCGCTCCTGCCGTACTGGGGCACCGTGCTGAAGTCGGGCTCGAAGGGCGCGGCCGTCGTGGCGCTGCAGAAGGCGCTGCGGATCAGGGCCGACGGCACCTACGGCGCGACCACGGTCACCGCGGTCAAGGCGCTGCAGAAGGCCGCCAAGCTGACCCAGACCGGCGTCGTCGGCACGGTCACCTGGAAGGCCGTCGAAGCCCGGATGCCGCGCTGACCCGCTCGTTCCCAGGCCGCCCGTCCGTCGCCCGTACGAAGGTGGCCGACGGGCGGACCCGTTCCGCACTCACGACCAGGAGAGGGGTCGTCAGCGCGGGTCGGTGACTCCCTCGGCCACCAGGCGCGACGCCAGCACGGCCGGGTCGGGCTCGCCCCGGGTCACGACCAGCGAGCCGTCGGCCGCCCAGACCGCGAGGGCGAGCCGCAGGAACGCCGCCGTGTCGGTGGTGGCTGTGTGCACCCGTCGTGGCGGGCCGGCCGGCGGCGGAACCAGGTCCGCGTAGGTGACGACCGCATCCGGCGTGCGCAGGGCCGGGTCGCTCGGGGCGGGGGCGTCCCACGCGTCGAAGACGTCGCCGTGCGTCGCCAGCTCACGGGCCTCGTCGACCACCCCGGCGGGCACCGGCCCGGCGGCCGCGCGGGCCAGCCCGGCGAGGGTGACCAGCACCGCCTCGTCCGCGGCGGCGGCCACGTCGACGGCACCGGTCACCACGACGTCAGGGGCCGCGGAGGTGACGGCCGAAGGCGTGCGTCCCGGCCCGGCATCCTCGCCGGTTCGGTCGGCGGGCACCTCGACGCACGCGCCGACCGACCAGGCGGCGAACGCCCAGTAGAGGGTGCGCCAGTGCGGCGGCAGGTCGAGCAGCACCACCGATCCGGGGCCGGCGTCGAGGTCGTCGCGCAGCAGGTTGGCGGCCTTGGCCACCCAGTTGGCGAGCACCCGCGCGGAGAGCTCGATGCGCTCGCCGCGGGTGGGGGAGTCGGTGTCGTCGTAGACGGTGACGCGCGGGCGGCCGGGGTCGCCGGCCACGAGCCGGCGCAGCAGGGCGGCCGGGGGCTCGGACGGGGTCGCGGACGCGAGCGCGGGCGGTGTCGTGGGCGGGGTGGTCACCGTGGCGACCCTAGTGCGCCGCGGCCTGAGGGGCGCCGTGCGGCCACTAGGCTCACCCGCATGAGTGGACGCACGGTCATCACCTTCGGCACCTTCGACGTGTTCCACGTCGGCCACATCCGGGTGCTGCAGCGGGCGGCCGCGCTCGGCGACCGGCTCGTCGTGGGGGTCTCGGCCGACGCGCTCAACATCGCGAAGAAGGGCCGCGCGCCGGTCTACACGCAGGAGGAGCGAATGGAGATCGTCGCCAGCCTGCGGGTCGTCGACGAGGTCTTCGTCGAGGAGTCGCTCGAGCTCAAGCGCGACTACATCCTGCAGTTCGGCGCCGACGTGCTCGTCATGGGTGACGACTGGGCCGGCAAGTTCGACTGGGTCAGCGACGTCTGCGAGGTCGTCTACCTGCCGCGCACGCCCTCGGTGTCGACCACCGGCATCATCGAGCACATCGCCAGCCTGGGGTCGTGAGGGCCCGCCTCCTCCCCGCGCTCGCCGTCGGAACGGCCCTCTGGGTCGTCGCGGTGAGCGCCGTCGCCGCGGGCCTGTCGGCGCTCGGCTGGTGGTCGCCCTGGCTGGGGTGGCCGGTGGCCGTGGCCGTGGCGGTCGGGTGCTGGGGGTGCGTGCGGCTGCTGCCGTCGGTGCGGATGCCGGTCGCTGCGTCGGTCGCGCTGGTGGCCGTGGTGGTCGGCTTCACGGTGTGGGCGGGAGCGACGCACTCCGAGCAGGTGCTGCCCCGCCGCGACGCCGCGAGCAACCTGCAGGCCGCGGTCAGCCTGGCGAC
>DASSQL010000132.1:0-5580 GCA_035702525.1 Ornithinibacter sp.
CTTCTCCCCCACGTCCTCGGCGAGCAGCGGGCCCTGCGGCACCCGCAGGTCGCGCTCGCAGTAGGGGCTGTGCTCGAGCAGCTGGCCGTACTTGCTCAGGTAGCGCTTGGGCGGCGCGATGTGGCTGCTCGCCTCGATGCAGATGGTGCGCAGTGGGTCCTTGGTCGAGCGCTTCGGGATCCAGCGGTGCGTCGTGGCCCTCGGGATGATGACGTAGTCGCCCTCGCCGACCTCGAACGCGCCGAACACGGTCTCGACCCGGGCCCGGCCGCGCTCGACGTAGACGCACTCGTCGCCGATGCCGTTGCGGTACCAGGGGCTCGGGGCGCCGGCGACGGCGTACGACAGGCGCACGTCACCGTTGCCGAGCAGCAGGCGCCGGCCGGTGACGACGTCGGTGTCCTTGACCACCTTCGTGGGGAACAGGTCGTGCGGCTTCAGGTGGCGCGGCAGCAACGGGTGGTTGGCCGTGGTGGCGAGGTCGCCGACGCTCCACTCGCGGTACTCGGCCACCGTCGAGGGGATGTTGCGGTGGTAGAGCAGGCTGGAGTCGCTGCTGAAGCCCTCCTCGCCCATGAGCTCCTCGTAGTAGAGCTCGCCGACCTTGCCGCGCCCGGCCGGCCGCCGGTGCTGGGTGTGCCGCTTCGGGGGGATGCTGCCCATCGCCTGGTAGTGCGCCACTGCTGATGTCCACCTCGTCGTGGTCGGGTCGGGGCTCGAGCCCCGCGTGCTGTCCGAGCAGGGTATGCCGCGCGGTGGGTCGGTGGCATCCCTGCGCGTCGCCGACGTCAGAAGTGCCAGAACTGACCAGCCCGCGACGGCGCGCACCCGACAACCTGCCCAGTGCCGTGCGCCGGCGTCCGACACGTGGGCGGGGTGGTGCCGATGCCTCGCGATAGGTTGTGGCGCATGCCGACGACGACACCGGTGGTGCTGCGCGCCCTCGTCGACGACGCCGCCGTGTTCCCGCCCGGCAACGCTCCGCTGGCCGAGGCCGTCGCCGGCCACGCCGGGCACCGCAGCGCCTGGTACGCCGACGCCATCGGCCCGCTCCTCGTCCCGGCCGCCTCGGTCGCGGACCTGGTCCGGGTACTCG
Organism: Ornithinibacter sp.; assembly: GCA_035702525.1. GTDB lineage: Bacteria > Actinomycetota > Actinomycetes > Actinomycetales > Dermatophilaceae > Fodinibacter. Next base: position 1,097 of record DASSQL010000132.1, read on the forward strand.
ACCTGCGGGGTGCCGTCGCCGCGCCGGGCGCCGTCGCCGACCCCCTTGCACTCGTGCTCATCGCCCGGCCCGGCGCCGACCCGGCCACCACGACCGCCGCCCTCGATGCACTGCGCGACGAGGTCCGCGTGCGGGTCGTGGGTGTCGAGCTCGGGTGGCAGCCGGGGTGGCGCGAGCTGGGCCTCGACGACGTCGCGGTCGCGCTCGAGGTGCCCCGGGGCCCCGAGCACGCGGTGGCCGTCGCCGACGTGCGCACGGCGCGGGGGCAGGGCTGGCCGGTCGTCGCGAAGTTCCGCACCGGGCCCACCCCCACGTGGGCGTGGCCCGACGAGGCCGAGCTCGCGTCGTTCCTGCGCCTCGTCGCACCCGAGGTGCCGTTCAAGCTCACCGGCGGGCTGCACCACGCCGTGCGCGGCCGCTACGAGGTGGCCGGCGTCCCCGAGGAGAACCACGGGGTGCTCAACGTGCTCGTCGCCACCTCCGCGGCGCTCGCCGACGCCGGCCAGGACGAGGTCTGCGCCCTGCTCGCCGTGCGTGATGCCACCGCACTCGCCGACCTGGTCGCCGCCTGGCCCGACGACACGGGCGCCCGGGTGCGCGAGGCGTTCACGGCCTACGGGTGCTGCACCGTCACCGACCCCGTCGGTGAGCTCGCCGACCTCGGCCTGCTGGCCCGACCCCTGACCCGCCTCACCGGCATCCGCCCGACCACGACCGAAGGACCGCCATGACCTGGCTCGACCTGCCCGCCGACCACCCCTACGGCATCCACAACCTGCCCTACGGCGTCTTCTCGACCCCCGGCACCGAGCCGCGCGTCGGCGTGCGGGTCGGTGACCACGTGCTCGACGTCGGGGCGTGCGCCGAGCAGGCCGGCATGGAGTCGGGCGCCGTGTGGCTCGCCCCGTCGCTCAACCCCTTCCTCGCCGAGGGCCACCACGCCTGGGCCTCGGCACGCGCCTGGCTCACCGAGCAGCTGACCAACGAGGCGCACCGCGAGTGCGTCGAGGCCAACCTGGTGCCGGTCGGCGAGGTGACCATGCACCTGCCCGTCGAGGTCGCCGACTACGTCGACTTCTACGCCAGCGAGTACCACGCCACCAACGTCGGGCGCATCTTCCGCCCCGACTCCGAGCCGCTGACCCCGAACTGGAAGCACCTACCGATCGGCTACCACGGCCGCTCCGGCACGATCGTCGTCTCGGGCACCGACGTCGTGCGCCCCAGCGGGCAGCGCAAGCCCCCGACCGAGCCGGTGCCGGTCTTCGGCCCCTCGGCGCGCCTCGACATCGAGGCCGAGCTGGGGTTCGTGGTCGGCGGAGGCACCCGGCTGGGCGAGCCGGTGACGCTCGCGGATGCCGACGCGCACCTCTTCGGCGTCGTCCTCCTCAACGACTGGTCGGCCCGCGACCTGCAGGCGTGGGAGTACGTGCCGCTCGGCCCGTTCCTCGGCAAGTCGTTCGCCACGTCGATCTCGCCGTGGGTCGTCACCACCGAGGCGCTCCGCGCCGCCCGGGTGCCACTACCCGGCCAGGACCCGGCACCGCTCCCCTACCTGGCGGGTGCACCGACCGACGACGGGGCCGGCACGGCCTACGGGCTCGACGTGCACGTCGAGGTCGACTGGAACGGCACGGTCGTCTCGCGCCCGGAGTTCCGCGACATGTACTGGTCGCCGGCGCAGATGGTCGCGCACATGACGGTCAACGGGGCCACCCTGCGCGACGGCGACCTGTTCGGGTCGGGCACCATCTCCGGGCCCGCCAAGGACACCCGCGGGTGCTTCCTCGAGCTGACCTGGAGCGGCACCGAGCCGGTGACCCTCGACGACGGGTCGCAGCGCACCTTCCTCGAGGACGGCGACACGATCACCCTGCGGGCCACCGCGCCCGGGCCGGGCGGCACGGTCATCGGCCTCGGCGAGTGCGTCGGGACGGTGCTCCCCGCCCGCTGACCCCGGGCCCGGTCAGCGCTGCTGCGGGTTGCGCAGCACCACCACGGTGTCGGCCACCTTGTCGTGCAGGGCTTGGCGCTTGGGGTCCCAGAGCAGCCAGACCGGGTCGAGGAACCGCACGAGGGGGGCGAACAGGCCGAGCAGCGGCACCAGGCTGAGCAGCGTGGTCACGGCGTCGATGGCCTGGCGCTTGAGGGCGTCGACCACGGTCAGCTTCCCGGGATGCCCGACCCGGCGCACGACCGTGCCGACGACCATCTTCCCCGGGGTCGCCCCACGGGTCGTGAGGAAGATCGTCTGGTAGACGAGGGACACCAGCACGCTGACGAGTGCGATCGGCACCGACACCGACAGGATCTGCTCGGTGAACGCGGTCTGGTCGGGCTGCGGGCCACCCGACTCCGCCGCGAGCTGCACCGCCTGCATGTAGTCGGACATCGCCGAGACGGCGGTGCCGAGCCACGGGAGGGCGAACACCAGCGTCAGCACGGTGATCACGATGAGGTCGAGGATGCGGCCGACCAGCCGTCGCCACCACTCGGCGAGCACGGCCCCGTCGGGCAGCACGTCGTTGCGCGCCCCGACCCAGCCCTGCTGGTAGGGGTTGTAGTCGGTCGGCGGAGCCCCGCCGCCCTGCCACTGGCCGGGGCCCTGCGGGGCCTGCGGCCCCTGCTGGCCGGGCTGCGCCCAGGCGCCGGGGTTGCCGGCGCGGCCCGGGATCACACCCGGGGTGGCCCGCCCGATGGTCGAGGCGTCGGCGGTCGGCGAGCGTCGCGGGGTGGTGTGCGAGGTCCAGACGACTCCGTCGAAGTAGCGCAGCAGCAACGGGTCGTGCTCGTCCTCGTACCAACCGGGTCCTGCGGGGAGCTCGCTCATGTCGACAGGGTCTCACGGCCGGCTGCACGTCCTCGTCGCCCGGGGTCGCCGTTGACGCCTGCAGGCATCGGGCGCAGCATCGGTGGATGGCGATGCACCTGGGAGCCCACCTGTCCGGCCTGCACGGCGAGCTGCGCTACGAGCCGGTGACCCGGCGGGTACGGGCCTCGCTCGACGGCACTCCGGTGCTCGACACGACCGACGCGGCGCTGGTGTGGGAGCCAGGCCGGGTCGTGCCGATGTACGCCGTGCCGCCCGCCGACATCTCCGCCTCACTCGTCCCGAAGCCAGCAGCCCCGGTGCCCGGGCGGCTTCCCCCGGTGCTCGGCCCGGTGCACTTCGAGTGGCACCGCACCCCCGGCCAGAGCTTCGACGTCGTGGTGGGCGACCGCACCTTTCCGGCCGCCGGGTTCGCACCGGACGACCCCGACCTCGGGGGTCGGGTGGTCATCGACTGGAGCCCGTTCGAGTGGGTCGAGGAGGCGCACCCGGTCGTCGGCCACCCGCACGACCCGTTCAAGCGCATCGACCTGCTTCCCAGCGACCGGCACGTGGTCGTGCGCCTCGGCGGGGTGGTGCTCGCCGACACGCACCGGGCGGTCGGCCTGTACGAGACCTTCCTCCCGCCCCGGTGGTACCTGCCCCACGACGACGTCGACACCGACCTGCTGGTCGGCAGCCCGACGACCTCGACATGCGCCTACAAGGGCCACGCCTCCTACGTGTCGCTGCGCCCGGACGCCGTGCCGGGGCTTGACGAACGCGACGGGCACGACATCGCCTGGACCTACCCGCACCCGCTGCACGAGGTGGATGCCGTCAAGGGCATGTTCTGCTTCTGGTCCGAGCGCACCGACCTCGAGCTCGACGGGGCGGCCGTCCCCCGCCCGGTCACCCCGTGGTCGGCCCGCCCCGAGCTGGCCTGAGCACGACCGGGTCGAGCGCCGCGGCGAGGTCGAGGACGGCGGCCGCCACGGCATCCGGGTCGACCAGGTGGTGCAGGTGCAGCGCGCCCTCGAGCACCTGCGTGGGCCAGCCGAGCCGTCGCGCGAAGGCGGTCTCCTCGCCGTAGGTGTCACCGAGCGCGAGGTACGCCTGCGGGTGCGTGACCCAGCCGCCGGGGGCCCCGAGCCGCGAGCGGAAGTAGGCGAGCGGCATCCGCTGCTCCTCGGCCCGGATGCCGGCCAGCACCTCCGGGTCCGGCACGACGGACGCGAGGTCGTCGTCGTCCCACCACCGGGTCCACGGCGGGAGCAGGCCGTCGTCGTCGGCGAGGCCCGCGAGGTGTTCGAGGAGACCGTCGGGGGCCAGGGGGGCGTCACCGCGCTCCGGCGGCAGGGCGGCATCCAGGTACACGACCGGCGCCGCTGCCGCGACGGCCACCGCGTAGCGCCCGGCGTTGCTGTGGGCCACGACCAGGTCGGCGCGGCCGCTCACGGCCTCCCGGAAGGCCGCGAGAACCGGGTCGGGGCCGCGCGGCACCCCCGGGACCTCGGCGACGACGACGCCCCACCCGTGCCGCTCGAGGGCGTGCGTGAGTGGGGCGTAGGCGCGAGCCGGCAGCAGCGGGCTCGGGAGGACGACGGCGCGGTGCACCGGTCCATCATGCTCAGAGGTTGCCGCGCAGGTCCTGCTCGCGCTCGATCGACTCGAA
>DASSQL010000133.1:0-2557 GCA_035702525.1 Ornithinibacter sp.
CAGCACGTCGACGTCGCGGTAGCGGCGCTGGAAGTTGGCGGCCTTGTCGTCGCGGATGCTGTTGATGAAGTCGTTGGTGAACTCCTCGGAGTTCACGTAGCGCACCTTGACGTGAGGGAACAGGTTGCGGGCGTAGTGGCCGATGGCGTGCAGCAGGTGGGTCTTGCCCAGCCCGGAGTCGCCGTAGATGAACAGCGGGTTGTACGCCTTGGCCGGCGCCTCGGCGACCGCGACGGCCGCGGCGTGCGCGAACCGGTTGCTCGCGCCGATGACGAAGGTGTCGAAGGTGTACTTCGGGTTCAGCCGGGTGAGCTCGACCTGTTCGGGCACCTGGCTGCCGGGCCGGGGGCGGCGGGCGCCGGGCACCTCGACGAGGCGGGGGCTCGCGGCGTGGTCGGGGCCGCGGGCGGCGTCGGCGGCGCCGTGCTCGGGCACGCTGACCGTGAAGGCCGAGGTCTCGGTGCCGTCGACCTCGTCGACGCCGATGTCGAGATCGTCGATCTGGCGGCGCCGGTCGGCGGCGCGCAGGTCGTGGCCCTCGTCGTTGAGGTCGGCCAGCGGCTGACCGTCGTCGTCAAGCTCGAGCGCGGGGGCCTCGGCGAGGGAGGGGTCGACGGTGACGGCGAGCCGCACGTCGCGGCCGAGCTGGCTGCCCAGGGTGGCGGTGACCCGGTCACGAAGCCGGGTCTCGACGATGTCCTTGGTGAAGTCGTTCGGCACCGCGATCAGGGCGGTGTCGTCGAGCAGGCCGACGAGCTTGGCGAGCGACAGGAACGCCCTCTGCTGCACCGGGATCCCGTCGGAGTCGAGCACCTCCAGGGTCGTGCGCCAGAGCTGGGTCATCGTCGCGTCCGCCACTCGCGTCCCCATCCCTTTCGGTGCCCACCGGGTTCATCATCGGTGCCCGGCCTGCGTGCCCCGTGCCCCGTCCACATGGTTGTCCACAGGTTGTGGGTATGCCGGGTGGTCACCGAGGGTGTGTCGCGCCGGGTGGCGGGCCGTGCTCCGTGCGATCCTAGGGCGTTTTCTCCGGCCCGGGGTACCGCATCGGCTGGTTTGACCCCCGTGGTCGCTCTCGCGTACCGTTAACGGGCCTGTGGTTCGGCTGTTTTCGCATGCCCGTGACCCGCACCCGAAAGGGTGCTGCTTCCCCGCGAAGGTCATGGGTTTCCGATGGCAGCCGAAGGCCACCGGCTCCCCGACCACCCGGGCCCAACCAGCCCACCAGTGCAGATGAGAGAACATCGTGAGCAAGCGGACTTTCCAGCCGAACAACCGCCGCCGGGCCAAGACCCACGGCTTCCGTCTGCGGATGCGCACCCGCGCGGGTCGCAGCATCCTCGCCGCTCGTCGCCGTAAGGGCCGCTCCGAGCTCTCCGCCTGAGGCCGGCGGTGCTGCCGGCGCCGAACCGACTGCGAGAGCGGGCGGACTTCACGTCGGCGGTGCGCTCCTCCGGGGGTTGCCGAGCCGGCTCCAGGCTGCTCGTGGTCCACGCCACCTCGACCGACACGCGTGCGGGTCTGCCGCCGCGGGTCGGTTTCGTCGTGTCCAAGGCCGTCGGGGGCGCCGTGGTCCGCAACCGCACCAAGCGCCGTCTCCGCGCCCTGGTCGCCGACCGGCTCACCGGCATCCCGACGGGTCTCGACCTGGTCGTCCGAGCGAACCCGCCGGCGGCCACCGCGACCTACGGGGAACTTGCGAAGGCACTGGATCCGTTGTTGCACAAGGTGATCGGTCGACTGGGAGGTGTGGTGTGAGCATCGGTCGGGTGCTGTCTGCCCCCCTGATCGGGTTGATCCGCGTGTACCAGCGGCTCATCTCACCGATGCGTCCGGCGACCTGCCGCTACTACCCCTCGTGCTCGGCCTACGCGGTCACCGCCCTGGAGCGGTACGGCGTGCTGCGCGGCTCGTGGATGGCGGCGCGCCGGCTGGGCCGCTGCCACCCGTGGACCCCCGGCGGCGTCGACCACGTGCCGCTGCGCGACCCTGAGACCGGCCGGCCGATCCCCGGCACCACCGGGCCGCGTGGCGTCGGCGACGACGCTTCGGACCGGCATCGCGCGGGTCACACCCCGCACCAGACTCCATGACCACGTCACGACCGTGACCTCACCCCGCCGGCCCTGGCCGGCACAGCCGTAAGGACGACATGGGCGACCTTTTCAACACGATCATCGGGCCAATCGAGTGGCTCGTGGCGTGGATCATGTACGGGTTCCACCAGGCCTTCACGTGGATCGGGATGAACCCGGCCTCGGGGTGGACCTGGGCCCTGTCGATCGTCGGGCTGGTCATCGTCATGCGGGCGGCGATGATCCCGCTGTTCGTCAAGCAGATCATGGCGTCGCGCAAGATGCAGATGATCCAGCCCGAGCTGCAGAAGATCCAGAAGAAGTACAAGGGCAAGTCCGATCCCGAGTCACGCCAGGCGATGACCCAGGAGACGATGGAGCTGTACAAGAAGGAGGGGACCAACCCCTTCAGCTCGTGCCTGCCGATCCTGGTGCAGTCGCCGTTCTTCTTCGGTCTGTTCCGGGTGCTCAACAGCATGGAC
>DASSQL010000134.1:0-2132 GCA_035702525.1 Ornithinibacter sp.
CGGTCGTCGCCCGCTACTCACGGGTGTCCGGCAGCGGCAGCGTGGCCGCCGACGCGAGCGCCGCGTGGGTCAGCGCCCACGACCACGACGTCGTCTACCGACTGCCGCTGAACTGACCGGCGGCGCCTCCACCTGCGGCTCTACCGCGCGCCGAGGCCCCTCAACCGACCTTCGACGGCGCCCGGCGCGTCCCGAGCGCCCGGGCGGGCACGGGAGCACAATGTCCGCCATGACTTCACCCACCATGGTGCAGCGCCTCGGCGCAGAGTTCCTCGGCACGTTCTGGCTCGTCTTCGGCGGCTGTGGCTCGGCGATCTTCGCGGCCAAGTTCGTCGTGCCCAGCGTCGTCGACGGCGGCGGCATCCAGCTCGGCATCGGCTTCGTCGGTGTCGCGCTGGCCTTCGGCCTCACCGTCATGACGATGGCCTACGCCGTCGGCCACATCTCGGGTGCGCACTTCAACCCGGCGGTCACCATCGGTGTCGCCGTCGCGAAGCGCTTCGAGTGGAAGGACGTGCCGGCCTACGTCATCACCCAGGTCATCGCCGGCTTCGTCGCGGGCCTGGCGCTGTGGGGCATCGCCAGCGGCCGGCCCGGCTTCAAGGCGACCGGCAACATGGCCGCCAACGGCTACGGCGAGCACTCCCCCGGCCTGTACAGCCTGGCCGCGGTGTTCATCGCCGAGGTGCTGCTCACGGCGGTGTTCGTCTACGTCATCCTCGGCGCCACCGACACCCGCGCACCCGAGGGCTTCGCGCCGATCGCGATCGGCCTGGCGCTGACCCTCATCCACCTCATCTCGATCCCGATCTCGAACACCTCGGTCAACCCGGCCCGCTCCACCGGTGTCGCGTTCTTCAACGGCAACGGCGCGGTCGGGCAGCTGTGGGTGTTCTGGCTGGCGCCGATCATCGGTGCCGCGATCGCCGGCGCCACCTTCCACCTGATCACCGGCGTCGACCGCCGAGACCGCGACATCTCGGGTGAGATCGACCCGGCCGACCTCGAGGTCGCCGAGGGCGTCGATCCGGACGCCGCCCGCTGACCCGACGTCACCCGAAGGACCCCGTTCACCGCTGGTGGGCGGGGTCCTCGTCATCCGGGGCCGTGCCGGCGCGCTCCGCGGCGTAGTGCCGGAAGATCAGGTACGCCGACACCGCGCAGAGGACGTGCCAGATGCCGTGCTGCTGCAGCAGGGTGTCGGGGTGGCACCACGGGTGCCCGCGCTTGCCGGTGTTCCAGATCGCGAAGGCGAGCGCCAACGTGCCGACCGAGGCGACGCCGAACCACAGGTCCTGGTGCGGCGCCGGGGGGCGACGACGGTAGAGCGCCACCTCGAGCCCGAGCGCCACGAGGATCTCGACCCCGAACGCCGCGTTGCCGGCGTGCCCGAGCACCGGCACGCTCCCACCGTTCAGGTGCACCGCCATCCCCGCGGCCACCGCGACGACGAACACCACGGCGAGGAGACCCGGGCCGCGGTGCACGAACCGCATCAGGGCGTAGGCCAGGGCGAAGCCCGACACCAGGTACATGCTGAGCAGGTCGAGGTGGCCGCCGAGGTCGGTCTGGGTGGCGTGCATGGCCATCGACCCCGGCCCGAGCAGCACGACGAGCACGGCGTAGGCCGTCGCGAGACCCGGGTGCGCGCCCAGCGTGACCCCCAGTCGGGCGCGCTCCCCGGCGTACCAGGCGACCGCGAGACCGGCGACCACGAAGCCGAGGTTGCTCCACGTGTTCGCCGGCTGGCGGATCCACCCGGGGCGGGCCGCCTCGCAGAACCCGTCGCCACGACCGACGTCCGGGCCGAGCCAGCCCCACCGCGCGGCGGCCACCACGAGGGCCAGCGAGACGACCGCGGTCGCCGCGGCGACGACCAGTGGTCGCAGGTCGCGCCCGTGAGGCGCCGAGGTCGTCACGTCGGCAACCTCACCACAGAGCCCGGTGCGGCGCCACGTACTCACGCTGATAGCGTCGAAGCCACACAACTACACCTGCGTACGAAGGGGTACCACCGTGAGCAACGCGCCCGTCAAGGTGGCCGTCACCGGCGCTGCCGGTCAGATCGGCTACAGCCTCCTGTTCCGCATCGCGAGCGGCGCGCTGCTCGGCCCGGACACCCCGGTCGAGCT
>DASSQL010000135.1:0-2528 GCA_035702525.1 Ornithinibacter sp.
ACGATCGGCGTCGCCAGCGTCGCGGTGGGCCTGCTGACCCTCGTCGGCGGCGCCTGGCTGGCCCGCTGGCTGCCCGAGTACGACCCGCGCCGCCGGGCCCAGGCATCCTTCGACGAGGTGTGACGCGCCCGCCCCTGAACGGGACTCGTCCCCGCGTGTCGTCCGGTAAACGTAGGCTTGCCTGCGTGACGGACCTCATCGACACCACGGAGATGTACCTCCGCACCATCTTCGAGCTCGAGGAGGAGGGCATCACGCCGCTGCGCGCGCGCATCGCCGAGCGGCTCGGCCACTCCGGGCCCACCGTCTCGCAGACCGTCGCACGGATGGAGCGCGACGGCCTGCTGCACGTCGCCGGCGACCGCCACCTCGAGCTCAGCGACCACGGTCGGCTGCTCGCGACGCGGGTCATGCGCAAGCACCGCATCGCCGAGCGCCTGCTGCGCGACGTCATCGGGCTCGAGTGGGAGTTCGTGCACGACGAGGCGTGCCGCTGGGAGCACGTGATGTCCGAGCGGGTCGAGCGCAAGATCCTCGCGATGCTGCCCGACCACGCCGAGTCGCCCTACGGCAACCCGATCCCGGGGCTCGAGGAGCTCGGCGACCTCACCGAGCTGGCCGACTTCCGGTACGGCCTGACCACCCTCGACGTCATCGCCGCCATCGAGCCCACCACCGTCGTGGTCCGGCGCATCGGTGAGCCGGTGCAGGTCGACTCCGAGGCCCTGGGCCTGCTCACGTCCGCCGGCCTGATGCCGGGCCAGCCCGCCCGGGTGCGGCGTGAAGGAGCCCGGGTCATCGCCTGCCGCGACGGCGCCGAGGAGTCCTCCGGGGTCTCGCTGCCCGACGACATCGCCTCGCACGTCTTCGTCCAGGCCACCTGAGCGCCGCGAGGTCGCGACGCGCCCGGCCGCGGCCGCCGATGTCGTGACCCGGGTCTCATCCCGGCGGGTGCGTCGGGCTCGGTTCCACCCGGCATCCGCGCTGGTCAGGACGCCGTGGCAGGTGTCCGCAGCCCCGACACGAGGTGAATCTGCCGTTACCGGAATGTGACTTCTCCCAGTGCGGGCGGCTACGGTGTTCGAGATCCGTACCCGCCCCGGAAGGCTCCCCCTCCTCGTGTCACGTCACCGCAACCCCGGTCGACGCCGCGCTCCAGGCGCCGTACGTCGTCTCCCGGACGGCTTCTCGCGCCTCGGCGCGACGTGGGCCGCCAAGTCCGTCGCCGCAGTCGGCGTCCTGGGCGGAGCCGCCGTCGCGCTCGCCCTGCCCGTCGACGCCAGCCCGGCCGCCCTGACCCTCGCCGTGCCGGCGGCCACCAGCTCCGCCGCGCGCACGGCCGACGGCCAGGCCGCGTCCCGCGACGCCCAGCGCGCCGCCGCCCCCAGCCCTGCGTCACCGGCCGTCTCCGCCCCCGAGGGCGCCGCGCCGTTCGCCCCCGAGCAGGTCGGCGTCGCCGGCGTCAAGGCCGTCGCGAAGCCCAAGCCGAAGCCGGCCGCGAAGGCCCCGTCGGGCAGCGGCGCCTCGGCCGCCGCGCCGAGCTCGACGTACGCCAAGGGCATCTCGGCGCGCTGCAGCAACCTGGGCCTGATCCCCAACGCGGCCCGCGTGTGCACGGCCGTCGACTCCGTGTTCCACCTCGGCACCATCGGCGGTTACCGCGCCAACGCCGGCGAGCACAGCACCGGCCAGGCCACCGACCTGATGATCTCGAGCCGGTCGCAGGGCGACGCGGTCGCCGCGTTCGTGCAGGCCCACGCCGCCGAGCTCAACGTGAAGTACGTCATCTGGCGCCAGCGGTACTGGGAGCCGGGCGGCTCCTGGGAGCTCATGGAGGACCGTGGCTCACCCACGGCGAACCACATGGACCACGTGCACGTGACGGCCAACTACTGACCCGACGGCACCCGGATCGCCCCCGACGAGGACCGCTCACCGCATGGTGTGCGGTCCTCGTCACTTCGCCGTGACCTAATTGTGACTATCTCAGGAAGCCGTGTTACGTTCGTCTGGCTCGCCTCCAATGGGCGGGTCCTCCTGGTGGACGCCGAGTCCTGCCACCACCGCAGAGGTCAAAGCGCACCACCGCCTGGCAGGAGCGGGGGACCCACATCCGGAGCCCAGCACCAACGGACTCCTTGGGGTTAAGTCGTCGCCGGTCTCGTGACCGTCGCCGGCCGGGCAACCTCAGCCCGAACCCGACAGCTCACCCCGTAGGCACTGAGAGGTTCACCCGTGGTCGATGACACCCGCTCCGGGCGGCACCGCAATGCCGTCCGCTACAACCCCGTTGCCGAGCTCTCGACGATCGTCAAGAGTGCCGGCGAAACCAGCGTCAAGGCCTCCGCGGTCCTGGCCGCCTCCGGCGGTCTCGTGGCCGCCTTCGCCCTCCCGGCCCAGGCCACCCCGGCGCACCGCGCCACCTCCACCACGACGACGGCCGCTGCTGCGCCCGGCGCCGAGGTGAGCACCGCCACCACGGCCCCGACGGCGCTCGCGCTCGCCCCGGCCGTGGTCGCCCCCGAGGC
>DASSQL010000136.1:0-2504 GCA_035702525.1 Ornithinibacter sp.
CGCCGTGGCCACCCTCGTCGCCTTCGCGGCGGTCGCCGTCGTGGGGGCCGGGGCACTGGACCGCACCCGCGGCCTGCTGCGGCGCGACCGGCTCACCGGGGGTGCCCTGGCGTTCGCGCTGCTCGTGCTCGCCGGGCTGCCGCCGGGCATCATCGGCCTGGTGGCCAAGGTCGTGGCGCTGCGGCCGGCGGTCGACGCCGGCCTCTGGCCGCTGGCGCTGGTCGCCGTGGTGGCGGTCGTCCTCGGCATCGCGGTGTACCTGCGCTGGTTCGCCCTGCTGCTCGGCGAGCCGGACGCGCGCCCGCTCCCGGCCGCCGGCGACGGTGAGGTGGCGACCGAGGGCGACGAGCCGGCATCCGACTCCGACGACCCCGGCCACGTCGTGGCGGCACCTGGCGACGTCGTGGTGGCTCCGCCGCACCGGGGCGCGACCGCGGTGCTCGTGCTGGGCACCGGCATCCTCGTGGTCTTCAGCGTGCTCCCGGGGCTACTGCTGGGCCTGCTGTCCTGACGGAACGAACCACCCACCCGCGGTCGTTGAGGCAGACATGCACAAGCACCACAACGGGCTCAAGACCGCTGCTCTGTTCGGCGGCATGTGGGCCCTCCTCCTCGTCATCGGCTGGGTGGTCGCCAGCTGGCTCGGCAACAGCGTGTTCCTGCTCGTCTTCGCCCTGATCGGCGTCGCGACGACCGTGTACGGGTACTGGAACTCCGACAAGCTGGCGATCCGCGCGATGCACGCCTACCCGGTCAGCGAGGCCGAGGCTCCGGCGATGTACCGCATCGTCAGCGAGCTCTCGACCCGGGCCGGTCAGCCGATGCCGAAGCTGTACATCTCGCCGACCCAGGCGCCGAACGCGTTCGCGACCGGCCGCAACCCCGAGAACGCCGCCGTCTGCTGCACCGAGGGCATCCTCGGCCTGCTCGACGAGCGCGAGCTGCGTGGGGTGCTGGGCCACGAGCTGATGCACGTCTACAACCGCGACATCCTCACCGCGTCGGTGGCCGCCGCGGTCGCCGGTGTCATCTCGACGATCGGCCAGTTCCTGTCGTTCGGCATGATCTTCGGCGGTGGTGGCAGCGACGAGGACCGCAACCCGATGGCCGGCCTCGCGCTCGCCATCCTCGCCCCGTTCGCCGCGATGGTCGTGCAGCTCGCGATCTCGCGCACCCGCGAGTACGACGCCGACGAGGACGGCGCGACGCTGACCGGCGACCCGCTGGCCCTGGCCTCGGCGCTGCGCAAGCTCGAGATCGGTGTCGCCCAGGCGCCGCTGGCCCCGACCCAGAAGGTCGTCGACGCCAGCCACATGATGATCGCCAACCCGTTCCGCGCCCAGGACGTGTCGCGGCTGATGTCGACCCACCCGCCGATGGCCGAGCGGATCGCCCGGCTCGAGCAGATGGCCTACGGGTACCGCGCCAACCCCTGACCTCTTCGAGGCCTCCTGATGCATCCCCAGGTACCCAAGGGGGAGCTGCGGATCGGTGCAGCGGTCGAGGGGTCATGACAGGCGCGCGGACGGGCTCGACCCCGGGCAGGTCTTGACTCCTCGATCCGTCGAGCCGGCCAGGGGTGATGCAGAGGGCGCGCTCCATCGCGCACCCTGCATCACCTGATCCCCAGTGCTCCGGGCCGCGAGGTTTCGGGCTCGCCGTCGCCCCTGGGTCCCCGTGGTCTTGACTCCGGTGCACCACGGGCATTGACTCGCAGCGGAAACGATCGGTGGTGGTTCGGTGGTCAGCCCGCAGCAGTGGTGGCGTGCCGGCGAGCGGGTGGCGCTCAGGGTCAGTGGTGCTGAACGAGGGGTCTTCGTGCGCCGCCTGGGCTCTGGGCCGTCGATGACCGTGCTCCACGGCTTCCCGAGCTCGTCGCACGACTGGGCGCGGGTCGCGCCGCACCTTGCGAAGGACCACGCCCTGCTGCTCCCCGACTTCCTCGGCTTCGGCGCCTCCGACAAGCCGGCAGATCATCACTACTCGTTGACGGAGCAGGCTGACCTGGTCGAGGCGCTGTGGGCGCACGAGGCGGTCGAGTCGACGGTGCTGGTGGCCCACGACTACGCGGTGTCCGTCACCCAGGAGCTGCTCGCGCGCCGGGCCGAGGGTGCGTTGGGCGTCGACCTCGTCGCCGTCCACCTGCTCAACGGCGGGCTGTACCCGGACCTGCACCGTCCTGAGCCGATCCAGACGGCGTTGCTGGACCCGGACCTCGGCCCCCAGATCAGCGCGGGCATCACCGAGGAAGCGCTGACCGCGGCCCTCGCGCCGACGTTCGCCGACGGCTTCGACCCGGCATCGGACGGTGCAGCCATGTGGACGACCCTGAGCCGCGACGACGGGCAGCGCCTGCTGCACCTCCTGATCCGCTACATCGTGGATCGCCGGGAGAACGAGGACCGCTGGGTCCATGCCCTGGAGAGCACCGACGTGCCGCTCAACTTCGTCTGGGGCATGCGCGACCCGATCTCCGGCGCCCACATGGCCGAGCGCATTCGCGA
>DASSQL010000137.1:0-3664 GCA_035702525.1 Ornithinibacter sp.
CATCGAAGGCAGTCAGGACCACGGCATCGACCCGATCGTCGGAGGCCACGAGGTCGTTGAAGGCGCGCAGCGCGACGGTGTTCGCGTCGGTGACCTGTGGATCGGCGATCTCGCCGCTCCACAAGACGTTGTCCGCGAGCAACAGGCCAACCGGGGCGAACCCGCGGCACCAACTCAGCCCAGTAAGCGGCGCAGCCCGGCTTGTCCGCGTCAATGAAGACCAGGTCGATGTCTGCCGCCGCGGGTAGCGCCCGCAAGGTGTCCCAGGTGCTGCGCTGGGACGCCGGGGACACCGGCTCGGCGCTCATGGCCCGAGGCTACGCGGCCCGTAATCCTTGCGCCTCTGTCCCGAGACTGTCGCGGGCCAAGACCCAAGGATGAGGGGCCCCCAGTGGTCCCGTCGCGGATCGACTTTGTCGATGTCGACCCTGTGCAGAGCGCTGGCGTGGATCTGGCCAGGACGCGGGGCGGACGCGCTCGCATTGCCCAAGCGAGCCGTCGCCTCCTGGGCACTTACGGCGAATGCTGCGAACCCGACTGGTCGCGCGTCCCGCCCGTCACCGCAAAGCGCCGCCCGGTGATTTCGTCGGGGACGATGCGGACGAACTCCGGTTTCGCCCCGCTCTGCCAAGGAAAGATGGGCAGCTGCAGTGCCTCCAGCACATCATCGCTGCGGATGAGGACCTCTCCCTTCCCGTGTACGACCACGCTCCAGGCGCATCCGCTCGACGCGTCGTACCCGTCGACCTCGAAGGCCACCTGCAGGCCTGCCGCCCCCCAGAACTTCGAGCCGCGGGCCGTCCTGAAGACGACCGTTCCGTGGTCCACGACATGGTTCACGGGAAAGATGTCGGGCCTGCCCTCGACAACGACCGCGAGGCGCCCCACGGGGGACTCGCGCAGCAACGCGAGCGACTCGTGCGTCGGCAGCTCTTCGACGGCCCCAGTGGCCCCGGACGCGTTTCCGGTCACGGTTCGAGTGTCCTCCTGGGCGGCACCGGTATCAATCGCCCCCGAGACCCGTCCTCGATCGGGGATCGGAGCCGCGCGCAGTCGGAGCCGCAACCACACTCTCGCCGCGGCGCTGCGTGTGTCTCATCGCCACCTGGCCGCCCGTTTGAACGAGCCCGGTCCGAGTGAGGTGGTCGCGCCTGCCGCTGGACCCTCTGGGCGAGCTGGTGGCCATGCCGGCTCGGTTGACCATAGGGCGCCGGCTGGGCGCTGCCCTTGTCACCCCGAGCGGACGGGCCTATGTTGCAGTGGCGGTTCGCCGTCCTTCCCGGTTGCGGGTCGGCTTGGGGTTGTTCGAAGGGAAGTCCCCGATGCGTCCTTCACATGTGTCCCACTCCCGGCTGCTGACCGCGGTTGTCGCCGTGTCCCTCCTCGGCTTGGGCGCGCTGCCGGCATCGGCCTCGACGCCGGGCCCAGATGTTCGCCTGACCAACGACGCCGGCACCGGCGGCGGTTATGTCTCGAACTACAACGTGAACCACCCTGATGCGCCGGTGGTCAAGGACAACACGTTGGCCGAGTGCTCGAGGTCTCGCGGCCGGCAGAACGAGCCGTCGGTGGTCATCGACCCACGGAACACCTCGGTGATGGTCGGTAGTTCGAACGACTACTGCGGGGTGTACAACGGCGGCGTGGACGCGGACGGCGCACCGATCGCCTCCGGGCCCATCTGGTTGGGCTACTACAGGTCTGAAGACGGCGGCTCGACGTTCCAGTCCTCGCTGGTGCCGGGCTACCCCGGGGACAACACCCCCTACGCCGCCCGCGCACAGATCCGCACCGCAAGCTCCGGTGACCCCGTGCTGGCTTGGGACCTGCAGGGACGCCTGTTCGCCGGCTCGGAGAGCTCCGAGGACCCGGCCGGCACACCGAAGGGCTTCGGCGACGTGTATGTGGCCACCTACGTCAACCCGGGTGGTCCGAGCGGGGCAACGGCCGACGACGGCCAGGAGTTCGCCCGCTCGGTGACCGTGGCGAAGGGCTCCTCCGCCCCCGGCACGGGCGGAAAGTTCAACGACAAGACCGCGATCGAGGTTGACCGCACCAGTTCCACCTGCAGCGGGAACGTGTACTTCGCCTACTCGCGGTTCACCGGCAACGGCGGCGTCGGGATCTACGTGTCCCGCTCCACCGACCACGGGGTGACGTTCTCCCCACCGAAGAAGGTCAGCGCCGCAGTCCACGACGTCCAGTTCCCGGACATCTCGGTGACCCGCAACGGCCACGTCTACATCACCTTCCGCCAGCTCGAGGCGCAGGGCCAGCAGGGCGATGCGGTCGACCTGGTCAAGTCCGCCGACTGCGGGCAGAGCTTCTCCACCCCACGCCAGCTGAGCTCGTTCACCGCGATGGGCGTCACCGACCTCGGAACAGATGGCACCAGTGCACGTGACTGCGGAGACGCCCCGCCCTGCCAGTCCGGGTACACCTTCTTCCGCGCCGACACCGGCCCGAGGTCCACAGCCGACCAGGCCGCTCCCGGTGAGGTCGTGCACGTCGCCTACGAGGCCATCGTGCCGGGCAGCGAGGTACCCACCGGCACCACGTTCGGCTGGGCCGACCAGCCCGGGTCGGGCGGCCAGTCCGCCATCTACTACCTGACCTACAACGGCGCCACCGGTGCCGTCTCGACACCGGCGCTGGTCGCAACAGGAGCCGCCGGCCAACAGCTGTTCCCCGATCTCAGTGTCGACCGCGGCGTGGTGCACGCGCTGTGGTGGGACAGCCGCAACGACACGATGAACGACGCGGCCACCTTCCGCCAGCGTCCGGTGGGCAACGACGCCAACGGCAACGTGGGGCCGGCACTGGACGTCTACGCAGCCACCAAGCCGGCCACCGGAGGCACCTGGACCGCAGCCACCCGGCTCTCCGACGTCACCACCAATCCCAACTACGAGCAGTTCGGCGGCCGCACCGGCCCGTTCGCGGGTGACTACCTGTGGATCGACTCCCAGGCCGGGGTCACCTACGGGGTGTGGACCGACTGGCGAGACACCGTGGCCGGAGTGGACCAGCGCGAGACCACCCCTGACGAGGTCGGCGCGGACGTGCTGCAATGCCGCACCCAGCTGGCCGACGGCAGCTTCACCGGGGACACCTGCCCCCGCGCCGGTGGCCTGGACCAGAACATCTACGGCGACCTCGCGCCGTAGTCCCCAGCCACGTTGGCGACGCCAAGATGCGTGACAGCGCCGCCTGCGGGCTCGGCCCCACGGCGGAAGGGGACCGACGACCTTCTCAACGACCTCTGCTTGCCATGCGCGTCACGAGCGGCGCACTCGCCCGGTTGGGTCACCCGGACGCGGTGGCATGCCAACGGGGCCGTCGCGGGCCGCAGACCGACTCAGAGAGGATTGGTGGAGTCCTCGAGCTGGTTCTTCAGGCCGGTCCAGATGCCCCGCTCCTGGCGGCGCCCGATCAGGGCGACCAGCGGGCCGGCGAACCGGGCGGGGCCGGTCAGGGCAACTGTCCAGTCCCAGGAGAAGCGGGTGCCGGCGGGGCTGGGGTCGCACTGGATGTGGCCCACGACGGTGGCGCCCTCCATGACACTGCGCGAGTCGATCCGGTGCGGGCGCTCGAAGGCGGTGTACTCGATGGTGACCGGCTGCGGGGTGCCGCGTGTCACGACGGTTGCCTCGAACCGGGTGCC
>DASSQL010000138.1:0-3841 GCA_035702525.1 Ornithinibacter sp.
GGGTGCACGACCCGGGTGAGCCCGCGGCCGGCGTGCTGCCACTGCTCGAGCGTGCGGGCGACGGTGAGGCAGGAGTCGGCCATCCGCCGCACCCGCAGGTCGAGGGTCTCCAGGCCCTTGGTCATCAGCCAGGCGTTGAACGGCGACAGCGAGGGCCCGGTGTGCCGCATCAGGTTCTTCACCGGCCCGTCGACGAACTCCCGGGTGCCGAGCACCGCTCCCCCGAGCGCGCGCCCCTGGCCGTCGATGTGCTTGGTCGCCGAGTAGACGACGACGTCGGCACCGAGCTGGAGCGGGTGAGAGAACACCGGGGTCCCGAAGACGTTGTCGACGACCACCGTGGCACCGGCCGCGTGGGCCAGCTCGGAGACGGCCGCGATGTCGACGAGCTCCTGCATCGGGTTGCTCGGGGTCTCGAAGAACACGGCGGTCGTCGGCACCGACAGCGCCTCGCGCCACTGGTCGAGGTCGGCCCCGTCGACGAAGACCGTCTCGACCCCCCAGCGCGGCAGGATCTCGTCGAGGATGACGAAGCACGACCCGAACAGCGCCCGGCTCGAGACCACCCGGTCGCCCGCGCCGCACAGCGCGGCCATCGCGACGAAGACCGCCGCCATCCCGGATGCCGTCGCGAAGCAGGCCTCCGCGCCCTCGAGCAGCCGCATCCGCTCCTCGAAGGTGGTCACCGTGGGGTTGCCGTAGCGGCTGTAGATGTAGTGGTCGACCTCGTCCTTGAACGCGGCCTCGGCCTGCTCGGCGGACTCGTAGACGAAGCCGGACGTCAGGTAGAGGGCCTCGGCCGTCTCGTCGAAACCGCTGCGCGACAACCCACCCCGCACGGCGCGGGTCTGCGGGTGCCAGCCCTGCGGGTCCATGGTCAGCCCTGGCGCCACGGGAGGCCGGCGACCTTCCAGCCGGCGACGGTGCGGTGGCCCTCGGCGTCGTGCGGCCCCTCGAACCCCTCGAGCACGTTGAACGCCGGGCCGAGGCCGGCCGCCGTCAGCGCAGCGGCGGCCGCCTTGGAGCGGACCCCGGAGCGGCACAGCAGGTAGACCGGGCGCCCGGGTGCGAGCCCCGCCGACCGCACCTCGTCGACGAACGCCTCGTTGAGCCGCCCCTCCGGGAAGGTCGACCACTCGACGAACGCCACCTCGTGGTGGGCGCCCTCGAGCACCGGGACCCCGACGTAGGCCCACTCGGCGCGGGTGCGCACGTCGACGAGGAGGGCGGCCTCGGGGCCGGTGGCGGCGGCATACGCCTCGCTGGGGGTGACATCACCTGCGTAGGTCATGTGCCGAGCGTAGATCGCGACCGGATGCCGTCGCCGTCGCGTCTCAGGGGCGCGCCTCAGGTGCGGTTGGTGAAGGCGACCGAGACCTCGCCGTCGTCCCACACCTCGACCGCGGTCAGCGAGCCGGGGGCCGCCGCGAGCCGCCAGGCGCGGTCGTGCGGCAGCCCGAGCAGGTGCGCGAGCACGACGAGGATCGGCTTGCGGTGGCAGACGACCACGCTGGTGCCGCCCTCGGCGACCACCCGTTCCCACGCGGGCACGACCCTTGCGACGAGGTCGTCGTGCGACTCGCCGCCCGGCGGACGGTAGCCGGCGTCGTCGCGCAGCGCCCGCATGGCGTCGCGCTCGCCCTCGACGAGCTCCTCGATCGACCGGCCGTCCCACTCGCCGAACGACTGCTCGTCCCACTCGGCGTCGACGACCGGGTCGACCCCGACCGCGGCGGCGACCGCCGCACCGGTCTCCATCGCCCGCGACAGCGACGACGTGACGACCCGGGTCGGGTGGCCCTGCACGAGGCTGGCCACGGCCCGGCCGGCGGCCACGGCCTGCGCCCGGCCGGTGGCGTTGAGCCTCGGGTCGGGCCCACCTCGGCCGTCGAGACGACCCTGGGCGGTGAAGTCGGTGATGCCGTGGCGCACGAGCACCACCCGGGTCGGCGTGCCACGGCGGTCGAAGCCGGTGCGGCGCGGCTGGTCGTCGGATGCCGGTTCGCCGGGCACCTCGTCGACCTCCGACGGCCCGCCGAACGTACGGTCGACCACCCGGCCGTCCATCGCGACGTTCGACAGGGCGTCGGCATCCTTGTTCTCGGCCCGCGGGATCCACTGGAAGCGCACCGAGCCGCCGGCCCGGGTGAAGTCGGCCACGAGGTCACGGGCCTGCAGCGCGAGGCGGCGCATGTCCTCGTGCTTGATCTTCCAGCGGCCCGACATCTGCTCGACGACCAGCTTGGAGTCCAGCCGCGCGAGCACCTCTGCCGAGGGGTCGATCGCGAACGCGGCCTCGAGGCCGGCGATCAGCCCGCGGTACTCCGCGACGTTGTTCGACTGCTTGCCGAGCGGCTCGGCGCGCTCGGCCAGCAGCGCGCCGGTCTCGGTGTCGCGGACGAGGGCGCCGTAGCCGGCCACCCCCGGGTTGCCGCGCGACCCGCCGTCGGCCTCGACGGTGAGCCGGCGGCTCACAGCCCGGACTCTGAGGTGCGCACGAGGATGCGGCGGCACTCCTCGCAGCGGAGCACCTCGTCCTCGGGTGCCGAGCGGATCCGCTGGATCTCGACCGGGTTGAGCTCGAGCTGGCACCCGCCGCAGCGGCGCTGGCGCAGGGCCGCGGCCCCGGTGCCCCCGTTGGCGGTGCGGATCTTCTCGTAGAGGGTCACCAGGTCGGCGCCGACCTCGTCGACGACGGTCGGCCGGGGGGCGCCGATGTCGGCGGCCTCGCCGTCGAGCCGGGCGAACGCCTCGTCGCGGGCGGCCTCGAGCGCGGTGATCCGTGTCGTGAGCTCGCCGCGGCCGCGCTCGAGCTCGGCGACGTCGCTCTCGGCGGCCTCGGCGCGCTCCATGACCTCGAGCTCGATGTCCTCGAGCTCGCTCTGCCGGCGGGCGAGCGAGGCCAGCTCGTGCTGGATGGCCTGCAGGTCCTTGGCCGAGCCGGTGCCGGCGTCGAGGCGGGCCTGGTCGCGGGCGGCGCGGTCGCGCACGAGCTGCACGTCGGACTCGGCCTTGGCGACCTCGCGCTGCACGTCGTCGAGCTCGGTGCGCGAGCGCACCAGCTGGTCGTCGATCAGCCGCGCCTTGCCGAGCAGGTCGTCGAGCTCGGCGAGCTGCGGCAGGTGCGAGCGCGCATGGGCGATCTGGTCGAGCCTGGTGTCGATGGCCTGGAGGTCGAGCAGCCGCAGCTGGCGGGCGGACTCGGCGTTCACGGCATACCTCCGGGGTCGGCACCGACCACGAAGGTCCACGGGTCGGTGCGCACTGTGCTGATGTGGGTCTCCACCCTAGTCGCGCGCTCCCCGAGGGCGGCACGCAGCGCGCGCTCGGCCACGGCCAGCCAGACCTGCTCGCTCGCCCAGTGCCCCGCGTCGACGAGGTACGGCGTCCCGCCACGGGCCTCCTCGCGGGCCTCCAGGGCCGGGTGGTGGCGCAGGTCGGCGGTCACGTAGACGTCGGCGCCGCTGGCTCGGACCGCGTCGAACAGGTCGTCGCCCGCCCCGCCGAGCACGGCGACCCGCTGCACCACGGCATCCGGCGGCCCCGCGACGCGGATGCCGCCCGCGGCCGCGGGCAGGTGGGTCGCCAACCGCTCGACGAAGGTGCGCAGGCCCAGCGGCTCGTCGAGGTCGCCGACCCGGCCCATCGGCTGGCCCTCGGACTCGGTCAGCGCCGCGGACCGCGTCAGCCCGCAGGCCCGGGCGAGCGCCTCGCAGACCCCCTCGCTCGCGACGTCGGCGTTGGTGTGGGCCACGTACAGCGCGACGTCGCCGACGACGAGGTGGGTGACGCTGGCCCCCTTGGCGCTGGTCGTCGCGACGCCGTGCACGCCTCGCAGCAG
>DASSQL010000139.1:0-3838 GCA_035702525.1 Ornithinibacter sp.
CGCGGGCAACCCGGTGTCGTCGACGCCGTCCGGGCACCGGCTCGACGAGGCCCTGGCCGGCCTCGACGCGATGGTGTCGATCGACTTCTACGTCAACGAGACCACCCGGCACGCCGACGTCATCCTGCCGCCGACCGGGCCGCTCGAGCGCGACCACTACGACATCGTCTTCCACCTGCTCGCCGTGCGCGACACCGCTCGGTGGTCCCCTGCGCTCTTCGCACCGGAGCCGGGCGCGCGGGCCGACTGGGAGATCGCGCGCGACCTCGGCGCCGCCCTGCTCCGCGAGCGGTCCGACGGGCTGCGCGACCGGTGGTCGAGGGCCACCCTGCAGACCGAGGCCCGGTTGCGGCTCAGCCCACGTCGGCAGCTCGACGCGCTGCTGCGGTCGTCCGGGGCGCGGCTGTCGGTGGCCAAGCTCGAGGGCATGGCCGCCGGTGCCGACCGCGGCCCCTTGAAGCCGCGGTTGCCGGAGCGGTTGGCGACCGCCGACCAGCGGATCGACCTCGCGACCCCCCTGGTGCTGGAGTCGCTGCCCGGGTTGCTCGCCGAGCTGTCGGCCGCGCCGGGGCTCGGTGACGGCCAGCTGCTGCTCATCGGCCGACGCCACCAGCGCGACAACAACTCGTGGCTGCACAACTCGGCCCGGCTCACCCGCGGCCGGCCCCGTCACGCGCTGCTCGCCCACCCCGACGACCTGGCCGCGCGCGGCATCCGCGACGGCGACACGGTGCTCGTGCACTCCGCGGTGGGGGAGGTGCGAGTCGAGGTGGCGGCGACCGACGACGTCATGCCCGGGGTGGTGTCGCTGCCGCACGGCTACGGCCACCGGCGCCCGGGGGTGCGGCTGCGGCAGGCGGAGACGCTGCCCGGCGTGACGATGAACGACCTCACCGACGCCTCGGTGGTCGAGGGGCTGTCGGGCAACGCCGTGCTGAACGGGGTGCCCGTCTCCGTGGCGCCGATCGAGCCGGTGGCCGATGACGCCGGATGACGTCCGCCGCCTCGCGCTCGACCTCCCCGACGTCGTCGAGCACGACCACCACGGGTTCCCGTCGTTCCGTGCCGGGGCGCGCCGGAGGATCTTCGCCACCCTGCCGACCGACGAGATCCTGCGGCTGATGCTCGAGCCGGAGTCGATCCGGGAGGCGGTCGCGCAGTGGCCCTGGTGTCGCGAGGGCTGGTGGGGGACATCCTTGTCGACCGTCGAGGTGGTGCTGACCGACGCGGATGCCGTTGTTGTCACCGAGCTGCTCGACGAGGCACACGCCCGGGCGACGGCGCGATGACCTCGGCAAGGGGTGCCGACGTCGCTCAGCGGGTGCTGCCGCGCAGGCGGTCCATCTCGGCCTGGATCTGGCCCTCGTCGACCCCGGGCGACAGCACGTCCCAGACGTGGAACACCACACCGATGCCCCAGCCCAGGATCGGGAAGATCGGCCAGAAGAAGCCGGCGCCGGTCACGTACCAGATGACGACCAGCATCGTGTTGACCAGGACGTAGGCCAGCAGGTCGGCTCCGAGGCCACGCCTGGCCTCGATGCGCTTGATGGCGCGCGCCCGCAGCTCGCTCTCGTCGGTCCCGCGGTACACCGGGTGGTCCTGAAGGTTGTCGGTCATGTCGAGACCTCCTCTCCACCCTCAAGTGTCCGCCGGCCCGCACGGACGGGGCCGGAGTTGTCGTCAACGCCACGCCTGCGGCGAACCCCCTCGGCCCCTGTGGAGCTGGGTGCTCAGGTGGTCGCTCCGGCGGCCGTTCGAGCACCCGACTCCGGATCGGTGAGGAGGGCGAGCGCTCGGGTGCAGTGCTCGGCGAGCGCCAGCCGGCCGGCATCCCGTTCGGGTGCCGGGAGAGCCGCCCACTGCAGCGCGCGGTCCTCGAGGTAGGCGACCCAGCCGTGCACGGCGGGCAGCGCGGCCTCCGGCAGCCCGACGGCGTGCGCCACCACCCCGGCCACGTGCTCGCGCACCGTCTCGACCGGGTCGTCACCGGCGGCCCGGGCGATCGGCGCCTGACCCAGCACGAGCGCGACGTACGACGCCCGCCGGCGCGCGACCTGGTCGAGGAACCGCTCGACGACCTGGCGCACGGCCGCCTCGCCGACCACCCCGGCATCCGGTGAGACGTTGCGGCCGACCCGTCGCCGGGCCGCCTCGACGACCGCGCGGTGGTAGTCGGTCTTGGTCGGGAAGTAGTGGAAGAGCAGGCCGCGCGAGACCCCCGCCTCGGCCGCCACCTCGTCGAGCGAGAGCTCCTGCACGGGGCGCTCGACGAACTTGCGCAGGCCGATGCCGACGAGCTGGCGGCGCCGGTCCTCCGGCGTCATCCGTACCCGTGACGTGGCTCCCATGCTATTGAGCATTGCTCAACAACGGTCTAGGGTCAAGGACATGGACTTCGCCCCCTCGGCTCGCGCCGCTGACCTCGCCGCCCGGGTCCGGGCCTTCGTCGACACCGAGATCGAGCCGGTCGAGCCCGGCATCCTGCGTGACGTGGCCGCCCGCCGCGCCCGGGGTGAAGACTCCTGGCCGCCGCCCGCCGTGGTCGCCGAGCTGCAGGCGAAGGCCCGCAGCCAGGGCCTGTGGAACCTGTTCCTGCCGGCCGGGCACGGCGACGCCTATGCCGCCCGCTTCGGCACCGACGGCGGCGCCGGGCTCACCAACACCGACTACGCGTCGATCGCCGAGGAGACCGGGCGCTCGCCGCTGGCCCCCCTGGTGTTCAACTGCAACGCCCCCGACACCGGCAACATGGAGGTGCTGCTGCGCTACGGCTCGCCCGAGCAGCAGCAGCAGTGGCTCGAGCCCCTGCTCGACGGGCGGGTGCGCAGCGCGTTCCTCATGACCGAGCCGGGCGTCGCCAGCTCCGACGCCACGAACATGGAGGCCACCGCCACCCTCGACGGCGACGACGTCGTGCTCGACGGCCGCAAGTGGTGGTCGACCGGCGCCGGTCACCCCGACTGCAAGGTCGGCATCTTCATGGGCCTCACCGACCCCGGTGCCCACCGGCACCGCCAGCACTCGATGGTCGTCGTGCCGCTCGAGGCCCCCGGTGTCACCGTCGAGCGGATGCTCACCGCGCTCGGCCAGTACGACGAGCCGCTCGGCCACGGCGAGGTCACCCTGAGCGGGGTGCGGCTGCCGAGCAGCGCCATCCTCGCCGGCCCCGGTCGGGCCTTCGAGATCGCCCAGGGTCGCCTCGGCCCGGGTCGCGTGCACCACTGCATGCGCCTCATCGGGCTGGCCGAGAAGGCGCTCGAGCTGGCCTGTGAGCGCTCGACCAAGCGGGTGGCCTTCGGCAAGCCGATCGCCAACCTCGGCGGCAACCGCGAGCGCCTGGCCCGGGCCCGGATCGCCATCAACCAGGCCCGCCTACTGGTGCTGCACGCCGCCTGGAAGCTCGACACGGTCGGCATCGAGGGCGCCCAGTCGGAGGTCTCCGAGATCAAGGCGGCGGTGCCGCAGATGGCCTGCGACGTCATCGACCTCGCCATCCAGCTGCACGGTGGTGGTGGGATGAGCGAGGACTTCCCGCTCGCCGCCGCCTACGCCGGCGCCCGCAGCCTGCGGCTGGCCGACGGCCCGGACGAGGTGCACCTCGGCGTCGTCGCCCGGCACCTGCTGCGGCCGTACGCTGCCCGCGCTGCCGAGGTTGCCACCCACGCCCCCGCCACGATGGAGACCACCCGATGAGCAAGCGCGTGCTGGTCACCGGAGGCGCGTCCGGCCTGGGCCTGGCCCTCACCGAGCTGATGGTCGCCCGCGGCGACACCGTGCTCGTCGTCGACCTCGCCGAGGAGCGCCCCGACACCGTGCCCGAGGGCGCGGCCTACCG
>DASSQL010000140.1:0-4070 GCA_035702525.1 Ornithinibacter sp.
GATCGTGGTGATGAAGTTGACCGCACCGAGGATGGTGCCGAAGCCACCGAGCGCCAGGCCGAAGACCCACAGGTCGCCACCCAGGCCGGGGCTGTAGGTGTTGTCGGACAGCGGGGCGTACGCGAACCAGCCGAAGGCGGCAGCGCCGCCGGGGGTGAGGAAGCCGGCGCCGGCGATGAGGCCACCGAACACGTACAACCAGTAGGCGAACATGTTCAGCCGCGGGAACGCGACGTCGGGCGCACCGATCTGCAGCGGCATCAGCGCGTTCGCGAACCCCGCGAACAGCGGGGTCGCGAAGAGCAGCAGCATGATCGTGCCGTGCATGGTGAACATCTGGTTGTACTGGTCGGGGGTGTCGACGATCTGCAGCCCGGGGGTGGCGAGCTCGGCGCGGATGACCAGCGCCATGATGCCGGCGAGGATGAACCAGATGAACGAGGTGATGAAGTAGAGGTTGCCGATCACCTTGTGGTCGGTCGTGGTGACCCACTTGACCACCGTCGCACCCTTGGAGGGGCGGCGGGGGTAGTTCGGCGCCGGTGCGGTGCGCACCTTCGGCGTGTCGGTGGCGGCGCTCATCGTCAGTTACCTCCCTCGACGGGCGTCTGGCCCGACATGAGCTGGGTGCGGCTGAGCGTGTTGTTGAGCAGCCCGGACTGGCCGGCGGCGCGCAGCTCGGTCAGGTGCTGCTCGTACTCGGCGCGGGAGACGACCTTGACGTTGAAGAGCATGTGCGAGTGGTAGGCCCCGCAGAGCTCGGCGCACTTGCCCTTGAAGGTGCCCTCCTGGGTGGGCACGATCTGGAACTTGTTGACCCGCCCGGGGATCATGTCCATCTTCTGCAGGAAGGACGGCACCCAGAACGAGTGGATGACGTCGCGCGCGGTGAGCACGAACTCGATGCGCTCGCCGACCGGGAGGTACATGGTCGGGATGGTCTCCTCGGCGCCCGGCTTGCCGGTCATGATCGCCTGCTCGCCGGTCTCGTGGACGTCTTCCTTGACGTAGTTGAAGTCCCAGCTCCACTGCTTGCCGACGACGTTGACCACGACGTCGGCCTGCTTGGAGGTGTCGGTGAGCGCGGTCTCGTCGCGAGCCGTGTAGTAGAAGAGCACGACGACCATGAAGATCGGCACCACGGTGTAGAGGATCTCGATCGGGATGTTGTAGCGCAGCTGCACCGGCAGCTCGTTGTCGTCCTTCTTGCGGCGGTAGGCCACGATGCACCAGATGATCAGGCCCCACACCAGGCAGCCGACGGCCAGGGCGGCGATCCAGGCGCCGATCCACAGGCTGGTGACGGTCTTGCCGCCCTCGGTGACGGCCGGCGGCAGCCAGCCGGTCGACGCGTCGCCGCGGAGGTTTCCGCTGGCACAGCCGCTCAGGGCGGCGACGGACAGCGCACCGATCAGCGCACCGGCACCGAGGCGGCGCCGGGTACTACGGGGCGATGAGAGGTCGTGCTGGCGCACCGCTGCACCCTTCGTGTCGTGGAGGTCGCGAACAGAGCCAAACCCTACTGCACCACCTGCGAGGAGGTCAGTCAGGTCCGGGCTACCGTCTAAGCGTGGCGCGCCCCCCGTTCGACCCGCCGGTACCCGGCCTGCTCGACGCCGCCCGGGGGCCGCTGCACCCGGCCGCCGCCGAGACCTTTCGGGCCGCGCTGGGCACCGCCTGGGCCGACCCGACCCGCCTGCACCCGCCCGGCCGCCGGGCCCGGGCCCTGCTCGACACCGCCCGTGAGGTGCTGGCCGACGCCGTCGGGGTGCGCCCCGACGAGCTGTCGGTGCACCCGAGCCCGGAGGCGGCCCTCGAGGTCGGCCTGACCGGCCTGCGGCACGCCCGCCGCCGCACCGGCGCGCGCGTGGTCGCGGGCGGTACCGAGCGGTCGGTGCTGCTGCTCCAGCCCGGGGCCGAGCAGCCGGTGCCCGTCGACGCCGTCGGCCGGGTCGACCCGTCGGCGTACGCCGTCGCGCTCGCGGGTGGCGACGTCGCCGCGGCGGTGCTGCAGACCGCGAACGCCGAGGTGGGCACCCGGCAGCCGGTGGCGGCCGTCGACGCGCTGTGCCGCGCGCACGGCGTCCCCCTGCTGCTCGACGCGACGGCCTCGCTGGGCCGCGACCAGCACGGCATCCCGGCGGGTGCCGGATCGGTCGTGGTCGCCGACGCCGCGTCGTTCGGTGGCCCGCCGCTCGGCCTGCTCGCCGTGCGCACCGGCACCCGGTGGGGGCTGCCCGGCCCCCGCCGCGAGGCGGAGCACGGCCGCGAACCCGCGCCGCCGTGGGTGCCGGTGGTGCTCGCCGCCGCGGAGGCGTGGCGCCAGACCGCCGCCGTCGCGGCAACCGAGGAGCGGTCCGCGCGCGAGCTGGTCGACCGGGTGCGGCGCGCCGCCTCCGCGGTGCGCGACGTCGAGGTGGTGGGCGACCCCGACGACCGGCTTCCCCACGTCGTGACGTTCAGCGTGCTCTACGCCGACGGCGAGGTGCTGCTCGAGGAGCTGGCCCGGCGCGGCCTGTGGGTGGCGTCCGGGTCGGCGTGCACCTCGAGTGCGCTGCGCCCCAGCCACGTGCTCGCGGCGATGGGGGTGCTCACCCACGGCAACGTGCGGGTCACCCTGCCCCTCGAGGCGGTCTCCCCGGACCGGGCCGACGACGTCGACCGGCTCTGCCGCGAGCTGCCGGATGCCGTCGCCACCGTGCGGCGCCGCCTCGGGACCGACGACCTGTGACCGGCTCCGAGCACCCGCCGTCGTCGGACGACGGGCGCGGGCGCCGTGGCGGCCCGCCAGTGGTCGACGCACGCGGGTCGCGGTGCCCGGTGCCCGTCATCCGGCTGGCGCGCGCCGCCCGCGGGCTGCCGCCGGGTACCACCGTGGTGCTGCTCGCCGACGACGTCGCCGCCTGGTCGGACGTGCCGGCCTGGGCCCGGATGAAGGGCCACACCGTGACGCTGCACGAGGACGACGACTGGACCGAGTACCGCGTGCTGCTCGGGGCGCCGCGCACCGACCGGGGTCAGGCTGACAGCTCGACCTGAGGAGCCAGCAGCGCCTCTGCGAGCCGGTCGAGGTAGGTCTCGCGCGGCCACTCCTGCGCCCCCAGCCGGCGCAGGTGGTCGGTGGCCCACTGCACGTCGACCAGCCGGCGCGGGTCGCCGTCGGCGTGGAAGCGCTCGACCAGCCCGACCAGCGCGACCTTGGAGGCGTCGCGCGCCGCGTGGAACATCGACTCCCCCGCGAACAGCCCCCCGATCGACACGCCGTAGAGGCCCCCGACGAGCTCGTCGCCCTGCCAGGTCTCGACACTGTGCGCCCAGCCGAGCGCGTGCAGCCGGCCGTAGGCGGCCGCGACCTCGGGGGTGATCCACCGACCCTCGCGCGCGGGGTCGGCGCAGCAGGCGACGACCTCGTCGAAGGCCGTGTCGACCCGGACCTCGAAGCGGTCGCACGCCTTGCGCAGCGAGCGGCTGACCTTCAGCGCACCGGCCGGGATGACGCCGCGCGGGTCGGGCGACC
Source organism: Ornithinibacter sp. (assembly GCA_035702525.1). Taxonomy (GTDB): domain Bacteria; phylum Actinomycetota; class Actinomycetes; order Actinomycetales; family Dermatophilaceae; genus Fodinibacter. The sequence continues at coordinate 3,518 of DASSQL010000140.1, forward strand.
ACCAGCCCATCGCCCCGCCGCCGTGCCGGCCCAGCCCCATGGGGAACAGGCCGAGGCGGTAGGCCGCGAGCAGGGTGCCGGGCTCGAGGTCGGCCCCGGCCGCGACGAGGTCGTCACCGGGGTCGGCGCGGGCGGTGTCGAGCTGCCAGGGGGTGCCGGGCGGCTCGACGGGCGGGAAGACCATCGCGGTGTCGAGGGCGAGGGTCAGTCGTGGGCACACCGCACGAGCGGCGCGATCTCCTGGGCGGCGTCGTCACCGTAGGCCGCGGCGACGTGGTCGACGAAGGCGTTGCGGGTGATGACGTACTCCTGCGCCCCGTCGGTCTGCAGCACGTGGGCCGCGAGCACCGAGCCGATCTGCGCGCACCGCTCGTAGCCCAGCCCCCCGGCGAGGCCGACGAGGAAGCCGGCGCGGAACGCGTCGCCGACCCCGGTGGGGTCGACCCGCTCGACGTCGCCGGCGATCGGCACGTGGATCGGGTCGTGGCCCTTGGTGCGGATGTCGGCGCCGTCCTTGCCGCGGGTGATGACCCGGGTGGTGACCCGGTCGTCG
>DASSQL010000141.1:0-3612 GCA_035702525.1 Ornithinibacter sp.
AGGTTGTCGCTGGTGATCACCGGCTGCGGCGGGAAGGACACCACCTGCTCGCGCAGGTCGATGTTCGCGCGCACGACGTCGACGAACGGCACCAGCAGGTGCAGGCCCGGCTCGAGGGTGCGCGAGTAGCGGCCCAGGCGCTCGATGATGAGCGCGGTCTGCTGCGGGACGATCTTCACCGTGCGGACGAGCACGATGATGACGAAGAGGGCCAGCAGCAGCAGGACGATGAGCGACAGGAGGCCGCTTGTCATGGGTCAGCCTTTCTCGGGGCGCCGGAGCGCGGGTCAGGTGGTGGGGTCGGACGTGGTGCTGGGGTCGGACGCCGCGGTCGGGTCGGTGGGCGGGACGGGCGAGACGATGGCCGTCGCGCCGTGGATGGCGATGACCCGCACCTCCTCGCCGGGGCCGACCGTGGTGGTCGTGCCGGCGGCGAGCCGGGCGGACCACGTCTCGCCGCCGAGCTTGATGCGGCCGTCGCTGTCGGTGACCGACTGCAGGACGCGGGCCTGCCGGCCGACCAGCCCGGAGGCGCCGATCTGGTGGTCGACCTCTCCGTCGAGGAACTGCCGCTTGATCAGGGGCCGCACCGAGAAGAGCAGCAGGATCGCCACCCCGACCGCGACGACGACCTGCACGGGGAAGGAGGCGCCGAGCCCGGCGGCCACCGCGGCGGCCAGCGCTCCCCCGGCGAACATGATGAAGACGAAGTCGACGGTCGCCGCCTCGATGGCGGCCAGGACCAGTCCGACCCCGATCCAGAACAGCCAGACGTTGTTGTTCAGCCAGTCCACAGTCCGACCCCCTTTCCGTGGTGAGTCACCACATCGACGTGTACCCGGTGCGGGCGGTTCCCACAGCGACTAACGAGCGCGAGCGGCAAATCGGTCCCCCCGGACCTCGAGCTCGAGCGGGAGGCCGAAGGTGGCCTCGAGGTTGGTTGCGGTCAGGGTGATCTCGATCGGGCCCTGCGCGACGATCCGGCCCTCACGGATGAGGAGCACGTCGGTGAAGTTCGGCGGCACCTCCTCGACGTGGTGGGTCACGAGCACCAGGGCCGGGGCGGCGAGGTCGGCGGCCAGCTCGCCGAGGCGACGGACGAGGTCCTCGCGCCCACCGAGGTCGAGGCCGGCAGCCGGCTCGTCGAGCAGCATGAGCTCGGGGTCGGTCATCAGCGCCCGGGCGATCTGCACCCGCTTGCGCTCGCCCTCGGACAGCGTGCCGAAGCGGCGCGCGGCGAGGTGGTCGGCACCCAGGGCCTTGAGCAGGTCGTCGGCGCGGCCCTCGTCGAGCCGGTCGTAGGTCTCGCGCCAGCGACCGACGACACCGTAGGACGCCGTCACGACGACGTCGCGGACCCTCTCGTTCGGCGGGATCCGCTCGGCGAGAGCGGCCGACGCCAGCCCGATCCGCGGGCGCAGCTCGAACACGTCGACCGTGCCGAGCACCTCACCGAGGATGCCGACGACCCCGGTGGTGGGGTGGATGCGGGCCGAGGCGAGCTGCAGGAGCGTGGTCTTGCCGGCGCCGTTGGGGCCGAGCACGACCCAGCGCTGCCCCTCCTCGACCTCCCAGCTCACGTCGTCGAGGATCGTCGTGTCCCCGCGGACGACACTCACGCCGGCCAACGCAAGGACATCGCTCATGCCCCGAACCCTAACCGAGTCAGGGCGCCAGCATCCGGCGCCTCAGGACGTCCAGGTACACCTGGTTGGTCTGCTCGCCGATCGAGCCCCACGAGAACGACTCCACGGCCCGGCGCCGCCCGGCCAGACCCATCCGGTCGGCGCGAGCGGTGTCGCTCACGGCATCCGTCAGCGCGGCCGCGAGGTCGGCGACGAAGCGGTCGGGGTCGACCGGCGTGCCCGTGCCGTCCTGCACCTGGTCGATCGGCACCAGCCAGCCGGTCTCGCCGTGGACGACGACCTCGGGGATGCCACCCGTCGCCGTGGCGACCACCGGCAACTCGCAGGCCATCGCCTCGAGGTTCACGATGCCCAGCGGCTCGTAGACCGACGGGCAGACGAACACGGTGGCGCTGCTGAGCATCGCCACGACCTCGTTGCGCGGCAACATGGTCGGCACCCACACGACGCCGTCACGGGTCTCGCGCAGGGTCTCGATGAGGGTCTCGACCTCGGCCTTGATCTCGGGGGTGTCCGGGGCGCCGGCGAGCAGCACGAGCTGCACCTCGGGGGGCAGCTCGGCGGCGGCCCGCAGGAGGTAGGGCAGCCCCTTCTGCCGGGTGATCCGCCCGACGAAGATGACGCTGGGCCGGTCGGGGTCGACCCCGTGCCGGCGGACGACGTCCTCGTCGCGCTCGGCCCGCCACAGCTGGGAGTCGATGCCGTTGTGCACCACCTTGACCCGGTCGGGGTCGACGGAGGGGTAGCACCGCAGGATGTCCTCGCGCATGCCGGCGCTGACGGCGATCACGGCGTCCGCGGCCTCGTACGCGGTCTTCTCGACCCACGACGACACCCGGTAGCCGCCGCCGAGCTGCTCGGCCTTCCACGGGCGCATCGGCTCGAGGCTGTGCGCGCTGAGCACGTGTGGGATGTCGCCCATCAGCGCGGCGAGGTGGCCGCCCATGTTGGCGTACCAGGTGTGCGAGTGCACCAGGTCGGCGCCCTCGCACGCGGCCGCGAGCGACAGGTCGACGCCGAGGGTGGTCAGCGCGGGGTTCGCCCCGGCCAGCTCGACCAGGTCGGGGTGGCCGGTGGTGCCGTCCTCCTCACGCGGCTCGCCGAAGGCGTGCACGCGCACGTCGAGGTCGCCCCGTTCGCGCAGGGCCCGCACCAGCTCGGCCACATGGACCCCGGCACCGCCGTAGATCGCCGGGGGGTACTCCTTGCTCAGGATGTCGATTCGCACGAAAACTCACCCTAGTGACGTTCCCGCCCTCCCGGCGAGGGAGTGACCCCACTAGCGTGGGGTCATGGCATACCGCAGCGGAGGTCCGAAGGTCTTGGTCATCGTCCTCGCTGGCGGGGAGGGGAAGCGGCTGATGCCGCTCACGGCCGACCGGGCCAAGCCGGCCGTCCCCTTCGGCGGCATCTACCGGCTCATCGACTTCGCGCTGTCGAACGTCGTGAACTCCGGCTACCTCAAGGTCGTCGTGCTGACCCAGTACAAGTCACACAGCCTCGACCGGCACGTGACGAGGACCTGGCGGATGTCGACGATGCTCGGCAACTACGTGGCCCCGATCCCGGCGCAGCAACGCATCGACAAGTCCTGGTACCAGGGCAGCGCCGACGCGATCTTCCAGAGCTTCAACACGATCACCGACGAGAAGCCCGACATCGTCGTGGTGGTCGGCGCCGACCACGTGTACCGGATGGACTTCTCGCAGATGGTCGAGCAGCACGTCGAGTCCGGCGCCGGGGTGACCGTGGCCGCCATCCGGCAGCCCATCGCGATGTCGACCGAGTTCGGCGTCATCGACGTCGTGCCCGACGACCCCACCAGGATCCGCGCGTTCCTCGAGAAGCCGGCCGCCCCCGACGGCCTGCCCGACTCCCCCGGCGAGATCCTGGCCAGCATGGGCAACTACGTCTTCGACGCCGACGTGCTCATGGATGCCGTCCACTCGGACGCCACGCTCGAGGG
>DASSQL010000142.1:0-17269 GCA_035702525.1 Ornithinibacter sp.
GTCGACCGGGGCCGCTACACGACCCTCGTCGGCGACGACGACGACCGCCACGTCGTCATCGCGATGCGAGCCCGCGAGCTCGGCCGCAAGGGCATCGTCGTGGGCGACGACGTCTTCCTGGTCGGCGACACCACGGGCGCCGTCGGCAGCCTGGCCCGCATCGTGCGGGTGGCCCCGCGAGCCACCGTGCTGCGCCGCACCGCCGACGACACCGACCCGGTCGAGCGCGTCCTGGTGGCCAACGCCGACCAGCTGGTCGTCGTCTCCGCCCTGGCCAACCCCGAGCCGCGCCCCCGGCTGATCGACCGGTGCCTGGTCGCCGCCTACGACGCCGGGATGGAGCCCCTCCTGGTACTCACCAAGGCCGACCTCACCGACCCGGCGCCCTTCCTCGAGCAGTACGCCGCGCTGTCGGTGCGTCACCTCGTCACCGCCCGCCACGACGGCAGCACCGACGGCCTCGACGCCCTGCGGGAGGCCCTCGCCGGCCGGGTGAGCGTGCTCGTGGGCCACTCCGGGGTCGGCAAGAGCACCCTGGTCAACGCACTGGTCCCCCTGGCGCTGCGGGCCACCGGTGTCGTGAACGACGTCACCGGCCGGGGCCGGCACACCTCGTCGTCGGCGGTCGCGCTCGCCCTGCCCGACGACGACGGCTGGATCATCGACACCCCCGGCATCCGCTCGTTCGGGCTGGCCCACGTCGACCTGGCCCGCATCATCCAGCACTTCCCCGACCTCGAGCCCGGCACGGCGCAGTGCCCGCGTGGCTGCACGCACGACGAGGAGGAGTGCGCCCTCGACGCCTGGGTCGACAGCGGCGCCGCCGGGCCGGCGGGTGCGTCTCGCCTGGACTCGCTGCGGCGGCTCCTGCGGGCGCGGACGCCGACGAGCGACGACTACTGACCGGCCCCACGACGGCGGCCCCCGGGAGTGTTCCCGGGGGCCGCCGTCGTCGTGCGGGGTGGGTCAGCCGTTCGAGGGGCGCTGGTCGCCGGGCTGCTCGTCGATCATCCGGGTGGTGTCCTGGGGGGCACGGCCCGCGTCCTCGTTGAGCTGGCCCGACCGCTCGGCCATCTGGCCGAGGTCGACCGGGTCGTCGGCGGCGAGGCCGTCGTCGCGCAGGTCGGTGTCGACGAACCGGGAGTCCGGCTCGATCGCCGACACGTCGACGGTCTCGACGATCGTGCGCGGCTCGGCGAAGTGGCACGCCGACAGGTGCTCACCGGTACCGTCCGAGCGCATCTCGAGCTGCGGCTCCTCCTGCGAGCAGATCTCCTGCGCCTTCCAGCACCGGGTGTGGAACCGGCATCCGGACGGCGGGTTCGCCGGCGAGGGCACGTCGCCGACGAGCACGATCTGGTCGCGCTTACCGCGCAGCGTCGGGTCGGGCACCGGCACCGCGGACAGCAGGGCCTGCGTGTACGGGTGCGTCGGACGGGTGTAGACCTCGTCCTCCTCGCCCAGCTCGGCCATCCGGCCCAGGTACATGACGCCGACCCGGTCCGAGATGTGCCGCACGACCGACAGGTCGTGGGCGATGAACACGTACGCCAGGCCCAGCTCGTCCTGCAGCTTCTCCATCAGGTTCACGACCTGCGCCTGCACGGACACGTCGAGCGCCGAGACCGGCTCGTCGCAGACGAGCACCTTGGGGTTCAGGGCGATGCCGCGAGCGATGCCGATGCGCTGCCGCTGGCCACCCGAGAACTGGTGGGGGTAGCGGTTGATGTGCTCGGGGTTGAGCCCGACCAGGTCGAGCAGCTCCTGGACCCGCTTGCGGCGACCGCCCTTGGGCACGACGTCCTTGTGGATCTCGAACGGCTCACCGATGATGTCGCCGACCGTCATCCGGGGGTTCAGCGAGGTGTAGGGGTCCTGGAAGACGATCTGGATGTCGCGACGCATCCGGCGCATCTCGCGCCCGGACGCCCCGCTCCAGTCGGCCCCCTCGAAGATGACCTTGCCCGCGGTGGGCTCCTCGAGCCGCATGAGCAGCCGGCCCAGGGTCGACTTGCCGCAGCCGGACTCACCGACGATGCCGAGCGTCTCGCCCTTGTGCAGGTCGAAGCTCACCCCGTCGACGGCCTTGACCTGGCCGACCGTGCGGCGCAGCACCCCCTTCTTGATGGGGTAGTACTTGACCAGCTCCTGTGCGCTGAGAATGACCTCAGGCATTGATGACCTCCTCGGCGAAGTGGCAGGCCGAGAAGCGGCCGGGGACGACCTCGCGCAGCTCGGGACGGTCCGTGCGGCACACGTCCTGGGACATCCGGCAGCGTGGGTTGAAGGGGCAGCCCGGCGGGATCCGCATCAGGTTCGGGGGCAGCCCGCCGATCGCGGCGAGGGTCTGGCCCTTCTGGTCCAGGCGCGGGATCGACTCGAGCAGGCCCCGGGTGTAGGGGTGCGCGGGTGAGGCGTAGAGCTCGTGCACCGTGGCGGTCTCGACGAGCCGCCCCGCGTACATCACGGCGATCCGGTCGGCGACGTCGGCGACGACGCCCAGGTCGTGCGTGATCAGGATGAGCCCCATCTGGCGCTCCTCCTGCAGCTCCTGCAGCAGCGCCATGATCTGCGCCTGGACGGTGACGTCCAGGGCGGTCGTCGGCTCGTCGGCGATGAGGACCGCCGGGTCGAGCGCGATGGCCATCGCGATCATGATGCGCTGGCGCATGCCACCGGAGAACTGGTGCGGGTAGGCCTTGACGCGCTCACGCGCGGCCGGGATCGAGACCCGCTCCATCAGCCGGATCGCCTGCTCGAGCGCGTCGGACTTGTTCATGCCCCGGTGGGTGCGGAACATCTCGGCGATCTGCCAGCCGACCGGGAAGACCGGGTTCAGCGAGGACAGGGCGTCCTGGAAGATCATCGAGATCTCCGGGCCGCGGGTGAGCCGGCGCTGCTCGTCGGGCATCGACAGCAGGTCCTGGCCGCAGTAGCGGATGTGACCGGCCGGGATGACCGCCGGGGGCATGTCGAGGATGCCCATGACGGCCTGCGCCGTCACCGACTTGCCCGACCCGGACTCGCCGAGGATCGCGAGCGACTCGCCCTGGTGCAGCTTGAACGAGACGCCGTTGATCGCGGTCGCCACGCCGTCACGGGTGCGGAACTCGACGTACAGGTCGTCGACCTCGAGCAGGAGGCCGTCCTGCGGGGTGTAGGTGTACTCGGTGCCCGAGGTCTTCGTGGGCTTGGTGTCCTGGGTGGTCAACATTCCTCCGTCGGGTCAGCGGTTCTTCGGGTCGAGGGCGTCACGCGCCACGTCGCCGAGCATGATGAACGCCAGCACTGCCAGGGACAGGAAGAGGCTGGGGAAGAACAGCATGTGCGGGGTGGTGCGCAGGCCGACGAGCGCCGCGCTGATGTCGATGCCCCAGGAGATGGCCGGCGGCTGCAGGCCGATCCCCAGGAAGGACAGGGTCGCCTCGGCCGCGATGTAGGCGCCGAGGTTGATGGTGGCGACGACGATGACCGGGGCCAGGGAGTTCGGCAGCACGTGCGAGCGCACGATCCGGTTGGGGCTGGCACCGAGGGCACGAGCCGCCTGCACGTAGTCGTTGGGCTTGACCTGGATGACGCTGCTGCGGGTCAGCCGCGCCAGGCTCGGCCAGCCCAGGATGACCAGGGCCATGACCACCTTCAAGACGATGAGGAAGTAGTTGTCGTTGAAGAAGTCGGGCAGCGAGACCAGGAAGATGATCGCGCCGAGGAGCAGCGGGATCGCGAAGAACACGTCACCGATGCGCGACATGACCGAGTCGGCCCAGCCGCCCTGGTAGCCGGACATCACGCCGATGACGCCGCCGATGAGCACCGTGCCGAGGGTGCACATGACACCCACCAGGATCGAGGCACGAGCGCCGTAGACGCAGCGGGCGTAGATGTCGTAGCCCTGGATGTCGCGCCCGAACCACGCGTCGGCACCCGGCCGCTCGCGCGACTTGGCGAGGACGGCGTTGGTCGGGTCGGTGCTGGTGAACAGGCTGGGCCAGATGGCCATGAGCACGAAGATCGTGATCAACGTCATGGCGACCCAGAAGAGCGGGTTGCGGCGCATGGTGCGCCAGGCGTCGGAGGAGAGCGAGCGTTCCTCGTTGACGTCGCCACCCTCGGGCTCCATCAGGCCGGTCTCGGCAACGGCGGCGACTTCAGTCATGGCTGATCCTCGGGTCGAGCAGGCCGTAGAGCAGGTCCACGAGCAGGTTGACGAACAGGTAGACGATGACCAGGACGGTGACGGCGCCGACGACGGAGGCACCGTCTCGCGCCCGGATCGAGTTGTAGATGTAGCCACCGACGCCGGGGATGTTGAAGATGCGCTCGGTGACGATGGCGCCACCGAGCAGCGCCCCGAAGTCGAAGCCGATGAAGGTCACGACGGGGATCAGCGAGTTGCGCATGGCGTGCAGGCCGATCGCGCGGCGTCGGGTGAGGCCCTTGGCGACCGCGGTGCGCACGTAGTCGGCCCGCAGGTTCTCGGTGAGGTTGGTGCGCGTCAGCCGGGCGACGTAGGCCAGGGAGATCGACCCCAGGACCATGGCCGGCAGCAGCAGCTCGTAGACGCTCGGGTTGGACGAGGTGACCGTGACGGGGAAGAGCCCCAGCTTGACGCCGAGGAAGTACTGCGACACGGAACCGATCACGAAGGTGGGGATCGAGATCACGACGATCGTGGAGACCAGCACGACGTTGTCGAGGAAGCCGCCTTTTCGGATGCCGGTGAGCACACCGGCGAAGATGCCCAGGATCGACTCGAAGAGGATCGCCATGATGGCGAGCTTGGCCGTGACCGGGTAGCGCAGCTTCAGCTGCTCGGTCACCTTGATGCCGTTGTAGGTCTCGCCCAGGTCGCCCCGGGCGAGGTTGCCGAGGTACTTGCCGTACTGCACCGGCAGCGGGTCGTTGAGGTTGTACTTCTCCCGGAACGCCGCGGCGTACTGCGGCGGGCACGGTCGTTCTCCACACTTCCCGGCCAGTGGGTCGCCCGGAAGTGCGAAGACCATGGCAAAGATGAGGAACGTCGCGCCCAGGATCACCGGGATCATCTGCAACAACCGTCGGATGATGTAAGTGCCCACGTCACCTCCCTGCTACTCGGGCCGTCGCACTGCGGTGTGAGACGGCGTCGTCTGTGATGTACCGGGATGAACCTAGCCCACTGAAGGTGGGCACCCAACCCTGCGGACCCGGCATCCGTCGAGCGGTTCTCGCCCCCACACGCACGTCGGCCTGCCAGCAGGCGCTGACAGGCCGACGTCGCGTGGTGTGAACCGGTGGGTTCAGCTACCTCACTTCACGGAGATCGACGGGATGTCGATCGTGCCGAAGGCGGTGATCTTCACACCGGTGACCTTGTCCGACCAGCCCATCTGGGTCTTGCCGTACCACATCGGGATGGAGGCCATGTCCTTGGCGAGGAGCGACTCCGCCTCCTGGTACTTGGCGTTGGCAGCCGCGGCGTCGGGAGCAGCCGCACCCTCGACGAGCAGCTTGTCGAAGTCGGGGTTGGAGTAGTCGCCGTCGTTCGAGGACGCGCCGGTCTTGTAGATCGGGGACAGGAAGTTCTCGATCGAGGGGTAGTCCATCTGCCAACCGGTGCGGAACAGGCCCTTCATCTTGCGGTCCGCGATCTGGCTGCGGAAGGTGGCGAAGTCGACCACGCCGACGGCCTGGCACTCGACACCCAGCGCCTGCTTGATGCTGTTGCAGGTGGCCTCGGTCCACTCCTTGTGAGCGGCGTCAGCGTTGTAGGAGAGGGTGATCTTGTCGCCCTTGAAGCCACCGGCCTGCTGCAGCAGCGCCTTGGCCTTGGCCGGGTCGTACTTGCAGAACTCGCCACACGCGCCGGCCTTGTAGCCGTCGACGACCGGGGAGACCCAGCCGGTGGCCGGCACCTTGGTGCCGTTGAAGATCTGCTTGATGATGGTGTCGCGGTCGATCGCCATCGAGATGGCCTGCTTGATCCGCGGGTCGGCGTAGTTCGGGTCGACCTTGGCGGGGGCCGCGGTGATCGCCTGGATGACGCCGGTCTCCTTGGCCGCGTTGCGGTCGGGCAGGTCCGACTTGTACTTGTCGTCGATCAGGGCGCTGGCCGGGATCTCGTCGGTGACGTCGAGGTTGTTGGCGATGACGTCGTTGTAGGCGGCGTCGGGGTCCTGGTAGATCTTGAAGGTGACCTTGTCGACCTTGCCACCGAAGTCGCCCTGGTAGTCGGCGAACTTCGACAGGACGATGGCCTGCTCCTTGGTCCACGAGTCCAGCTTGTACGGGCCAGATCCGATCGGCTTGTCACCGAAGGCCTTGGGGTCCTTGAAGAAGGCCTCGGGCAGCGGCGCGAAGGCCGAGTAGCCGAGGCGCACCGGGAGGTTCGAGACCTTCTCGGTGGTCTTGATGGTGAAGGTGTTGTCGTCGACGACCTTGAGGCCGGTCATCTCCTTGGCCTTCGGGGTGTAGCCCTCACACGGGTCGTCGGGGTTCGTGGTACCCGCGCACTGCAGGTCACCGAAGCCCTCGATCGGCTCCATGAAGTAGCCGCTCGACTGGGCGTTCGGGCCGTAGGCCGCGTAGTTCCAGGCGTCGACGAAGCTCTTGGAGGTGATGACGGTGCCATCGTGGAACTTCCGGCCGGGCTTCAGCTTCACGGTGAAGTTCTGGTTGTCGGTCGTGTCGATCGACTCGGCGAGGTCGTTGGTCGGCTTGGCCGTCTCGGCGTCGTAGTGGACGAGCTTGGCGAAGACGGCGTCGATGACGTTGCCACCACAGGTCTCCGTGGTGTTGCTCGGGACGAGCGGGTTCTGCGGGTTGCACCCACGAACGGTGATCTCGCCGCCCGTCTTGGCGCCAGCTGCCGTGGTCGCGGTGTTGCCGCTGTCGCCGCTGCCGCAACCTGCGGCGAGCAGTGCAACTGCGGACAGGGCCGCAACAGCGACCGTGCGAGTGGTTCCTCGCATGGATGTCCTCCTACGTGAAGTGGTGTCACCACCCGTTGGTCGGGTGGCCGGGTGCCGAGAGATACTCCCGATCGGGGGCACCTCGCAGTGCATCGCCCTCCGGCGTGCGTGCACCATGTAAGACCATGGTCGGCCCCAACGGAAGCATTAGATGCACCCGAGACTGGATTGTGACCGAAGCGCGACCGGATCGTCGCCGGGCCGAAGAATCTTCGGCGCCCGGCCGCTAGGTTGGGCGTCGTGCCCGGCTACGACGACGATTTGCGCCTTGCCCACGTGCTCGCGGATGCCGTCGAGCGCATCACCGTCGCGCGGTTCCGCGCCGAGGACCTGCGGGTCGACACCAAGCCCGACCTGACCCTGGTCAGCGACGCCGACCGCGACGCCGAGGAGCTGATCCGCTCCCAGCTCAAGCGCACCCGCCCGCGTGACGCCGTGATCGGCGAGGAGTTCCCCAACTCCGGGTCGAGCCCTCGGCAGTGGGTCGTCGACCCCATCGACGGCACGCACAACTTCGTGCGCGGGGTGCCGGTCTGGGCGACCCTCATCTCGCTCGTCGACGACGGCATCCCGGTCATCGGCCTGGTCGCCGCGCCGGCCCTGGGTCGGCGCTGGTGGGCCGCCCTGGGCTCGGGCGCCTGGGCCGGCCGCAGCCTCACCTCGGCAAAGCAGCTGCACGTGTCACGGGTGTCACGGCTCGAGGACGCCTCGATCTCCTGCTCGAGCTGGACCTCGTGGGGGGCCGTCGGCCGCCAGGACGAGGTGCTCGACCTGGCCCGTGCGTGTTGGCGCGAGCGCGCCTACGGCGACTTCTGGTCGTACATGCTGCTCGCCGAGGGGGCGGTCGACATCGCGGCCGAGCCCGAGCTCGGCCTGCACGACATGGCGGCCCTGGTGCCCATCGTCACCGAGGCCGGCGGCCGCTTCACCTCGCTGACCGGGGTCGACGGGCCGTTCGGCGGCAACGCGGTGGCGACCAACGGCATCCTGCACGACGAGGTCATGAGCCGGATCGGCCTCTGACCCAGCCGTTCTCAGAACAGGCTGTCCTGGTCGGCTTCCGTCGCCACACCTTCGAGGCGGAGCAACAGCGCCTTGCGCTCGAGGCCGCCCGCGTACCCGGTCAGCGTGCCGTCGGATCCGATCACCCGGTGGCAGGGCAGCACCACGGGCAGCGGGTTGGCGCCGTTGGCGGCCCCGACAGCCCTCGACGCCCCCGGCGGCAGGTCGAGCCGCGCGGCAATGGTGCCGTAGGTGGTCGTCGTACCCCAGGGCACCGTCGCGAGCACGTCCCAGACTCGGCGCTGGAACTCGGTGCCCACCGGACGCAGCGGCAGGTCGAACTCGCGCCGGCTGCCGGCGAAGTACTCCGACAGCTGCCGGTGCGCCTCGGCCAGGACGGCCGACCCGCCCCGCTCGTGGCGCGGCGAGCCGTCGGCGGGTGCGTCGAAGTGGATGGCGACCAGGGCACCGCCCTCCTCGACGAGCTCGAGCCGGCCGATGGGCGACCCCATGACGACCGAGCGGGACCCTCCGGGCTCAGAGGGCAACCGTGCTCACCGACTCACCCACCCGGCCGTCGAGGGCCGGCACCACGGTGCCGGCGTCCCCGACGAGGACCACGCTCCACTCCCCCGTCGCGACCCGGCGGTAGGCGGCGTCGAGGTCGTCGCGGCCCAGCTCGGCCACGGCGCGCAGGTTGCGGGTCGTGAAGTCGAGCGGCAGCCCTTCCAGCGCCAGGGCCGCGGTCTCGTCGGCGACGGCATCCGCCGTGGCGTAGCGGCCCGGCGCGGTCTTTCCGACGTAGTCGACCCCCGTGCGGACCTCGGCGTCGGTGAAGCCGTCGCGGGCGCCGTCGAGGATGCCGAGCAGGATCTCGACCGCCTCCCCGGTCACCTCGGAGCGCACCGAACCGGAGGTGACGAACGAGCCGCCCGCCACCCGGGGCCGGAACGAGCTGCGGATGCCGTAGGTGAAGCCCTTCTCCTCGCGCAGCACGGCGTCGATGCGGGCGCTCGGCGAGCCGCCGAGCACGAAGGAGAGCACCGGGTAGGGCGCCCAGCCGGCGGGGGTGGACCGGTCGGGTCCGGGGCGGCCGACCGCGATCTCGGTCTGCACCGAACCGGGGCGGTCGACGACGACGACGCGGGCGGCGTCCGGCGCGGGCACCGGGGCGATCGGCCGGGCCGGGGGCCGGTGCCGGGGCGCCGACCAGGTGCCGAGGGTGCCCTCGAGCACCCCGACGACGTCGACCCCGGTGAGGTCGCCCGCCACGACCACGGTCGCGCCCTGCGGGCCGATCGACGTCGCGTGGAACTCGACGAGGTCGTCGCGGGTGAGCGCACCGATGGTCTCGGTGGTGCCGGCGGTCGGTCGGCTGGCCCGGTCGTCGGCGTGCCACAGCGTTCGGGCCAGCTCGCGGGCGGCGCGGTGGGCGGAGGAGGCCCGCTCCTGCTCGATCTCGGCCAGCCGGTTGCGCAGGATGCGGCGCACCTCGTCGTCGGGGAAGACCGGGTCGGCCAGCGCCTCGGTGACCAGCGCCGCCGCGGTGGCGAGGTGGCGCTGCGGCACGTCGACGTCGACGAGCAGGCCGCCGTCGGAGACGCCGGCGCCGAGCACCATCCCGTGGCGCTCCATCAGCTCGGCGAACTCGTCGGACCCGTGGGCCGCGGTTCCCTCGTCGAGCAGCCGGGCGGTCATCGCGCCGATGCCCTCCTTGCCGGCCGGCTCGGCCGACAGGGGGGTGGGCACGACGACCCGCAGCGAGAGCACGTACTGGCCGGGCATGTCGTGGGCGAGCACCCGCACCCCGTTGCCGAGCACGTGCTCGGTGGGCACGGGGAAGGTCCACGGCTGCGGCGGGACGACGTCCGGGCGGGGGGCGCTCATGCGACGTCCTCGGTGGCGGTCTCGGCATCCGACGCGTCGTCGGCGACCAGGTAGGCGACCGTGGCGCGGCTGTCCGGCCGCAGCCACCGCCGTGCGGCGTCGACCACCTGCTCGGCGGTCACGTCGCGCAGCCGGTCGAGGTGGGTGTTGACGACGTCCGGGTCGTCGTGGAGCAGCAGGTGGTGACTGACCAGGTCGGCGCGCTCCTCCTGGCTGGCGAGGGCGGACAGCCAGGACCGCTCGGACTGGGCCAGCGAGGCCTCGAGCTCGACCTCGGTGGGGCCGTGCTCGAGGAAGCCCTCGAGCTCCTCGACGAACGCGGCCTCGACGACGTCGGGGTCGGTGCCGGGCGCGACGTCGAGCACGACGAAGCCCAGCGACGCGCCGTCGACGAACCCCCACGCCGTGGCGTGGGCACCGAGCGCGGTCTGCTCGCGGCGGACCAGGCGGCGCACCAGCCGCGACGTGGCGAGGCCGCCGATGCAGTCGAGCGCCACCGCGGTCGCGATGAACTCGTCGGTCTCGTCGACCGGGAGCCGGAAGGAGACGTGCAGGCGGTCGTTGGGCACGACCTCGCGCCGCTCGACGCGGGTCGGACCCTCGAGCGGGGCCAGCTGCGGGTGGTCGGGCCGACGCGGCCCGGCACTCGCCGGCAGGTCGCCGAAGTAGCGCTCGACGAGGGCGAACCCGTCATCGGCGGTGACGTCACCGCACAGGGTGAGCACCATGTTGTCGGGGCCGTAGTGGGCGCGGAAGAACTCGTGCACGTCGTCCAGGCTCGCGGCATCGAGGTCTTCCATCGAGCCGATCGTCGGGTGGTGGTACGGGTGGCCCTGCGGGAACACCGCCGCGTAGACGTCGATGAGGGCGTTGCCGTAGGGCTGGTTGTCGTACCGCTGGCGCTTCTCCTCCTTGACCACGTCGCGCTGGTTGTCGAGGTTCTCCTGGGTGACGGCGTCGAGCAGGTACCCGTGCCGGTCGGCCTCGAGCCAGAGGGCCAGCTCGACGGCCCCGGTCGGGACGGTCTCGAAGTAGTTGGTGCGGTCGAACCACGTCGTCGCGTTCAGCCGGGCGCCCTGCGCCATCAGCGCCTCGAAGTGCTCACCGCTGCGCACGCTGCGCGAGCCCTGGAACATCAGGTGCTCGAAGAGGTGCGCGAAGCCGGTGCGCCCGACCGTCTCGTGCCGCGAACCGACGCCGACCCAGATGTTGACGGTGATGTTGGGGACCGTGTGGTCGGGGCTGACGACGACCCGCAGCCCGTTGGGGAGCGTCCGGCGGTGGATGGGGTAGTCCAGCGGCATGCGGGTCACCCTACGGCCCGGGACCGTCTGCCCTCAGGCGGTGGTGCGACGCCGAGACTCGAGCTCGGCCACCCCGCTGACCTCGCCGTCGGCCGGGTCGGTCGGGATGTACGGCAGCTCACCGTGCGTGCGGCCGTCCATCGCCTGGCGGCCGAAGACCTGCTGCTCGGTGGCGACCCGTTCGGACCGGCCCCGGCCGAGGAAGCTGACGGCCCAGTGCAGCAGGGTCGTGACCCGGTGCTTGAACCCGATGATGTACACGAGGTGGATCGCCAGCCAGAGCACCCAGGCGAAGAAGCCCGAGAAGCGCAGCCGGCCGATCGAGGCCACCGCGCTGAACCGCGAGATGGTGGCCATCGAGCCCTTGTCGAAGTACTCGAAGCGCGGCTCGGGCTCCTTGCCGTCGAGCCGGCGGGTGATCTGCCGGGCGGCGAACCGGGCGCCCTGGATCGCGACCTGGGCGACCCCGGGGAGCCCGTCGAGCGCCATCATGTCGCCGACGACGAACACCTCCGGGTGGCCCGGCACGGTGAGGTCGGGCAGCACCTGCACCCGGCCGGCGCGGTCGACTCCGGCGCCGGACTGCTCGGCGATCTGCCGGCCGAGCGGGCTGGCCTGCACCCCCGCGGCCCACACCTTGGTGAGGGCCTCGATCCGGGTGGAGCTGCCGTCGGGCTCGGTGACGGTGATGCCGGTGGCGTCGACGTCGGTGACCTTGGTGCCCAGCCGCACGTCGACGCCCATGTCGGTGAGCCGCGTGCGGGCGGCGCCGCCGAGCCGCTCCCCGAAGGAGGGCAGCACGGTGTCGACCGCGTCGACGAGGATGATCCGGGCCTGGGTGGGGTCGATCCGCCGGAAGTCGTTCTTCAGGGTCCGGTTGGCCAGCTCGGCGATCTGGCCGGCCATCTCCACACCCGTCGGGCCGGCGCCGACCACGACGAAGGTCAGCGCCCGCTCGGCCTCGGCCGGCGTCTGCGCCAGCTCGGCGAGCTCGAAGGCACCGAAGATCCGCCCGCGCAGCTCGAGCGCGTCGTCGATGGACTTCATCCCCGGTGCGTGTCGGGCGAACTGGTCGTTGCCGAACCACGACTGCCCCGCGCCGGCGGAGACGAGGAGGCTGTCGTAGGAGGTCACGGACTCGCGCCCGAGCACGGTGGACGTGACGGTGCGGGCCTCGAGGTCGACGTGCGTCACGGTGCCCAGCACGACCCGGGCGTTCTTCTGCCGGGCGAGCACCTCGCGGGTGCTCGGCGCGATCTCGCCCTCGGACAGGATGCCGGTCGCGACCTGGTACAGCAGTGGCTGGAAGAGGTGGTGCGCGGTCGGGGCGATGAGGGTGACCTCGACGTCCTGGCGGCGGCGCAGCGCCTGGGTGCCGAAGAGGCCTCCGAAGCCGGAACCGATGACTACGACTCTGTGGGGGGTGCTCACGGCGGGTCCAACGTCGGGGGTCTGCACGGTATGCCGCTCCCCACGGACGTGGTCGAGGTCACGTCCGTGGTGCGGGTCGGTTCGGCCGGGGCTCACCCCGATCGGATGAGGCCGCCCACGTCGAGCGGGCGTTGGCTGGGGTCATCCCCACGTGACAGGAGGCCACCATGTGCCGCTGGCTGGCGTACTCGGGCTCACCCGTGCTGCTCGAGGACCTGCTCTACAAGCCCGAGAACTCGCTGGTCGTGCAGAGCAAGCACTCCCAGCTGGGCGCGACGACGACCAACGGAGACGGCTTCGGTGTCGGCTGGTACGGCGCCTACGACACCCCCGGGCTGTTCCGCAGCACCGAGCCCGCCTGGAACGACCTGAACCTGCGCGAGCTGAGCGCCCACGCCCGCGCCGGACGGGTCTTCGCCCACATCCGCGCCTCCACGGGGTCGGCCGTGCAGCAGACCAACTGTCACCCGTTCCGCTACGGGGAGTGGCTGTGGATGCACAACGGCTACCTCAAGGGCTTCCACGAGATCAAGCGGGACCTCGCCATGGAGGTCGACCCGGCCCTCTTCGCCGACATCCAGGGCTCCACGGACTCCGAGATGCTGTTCTTCCTCGCCCTGAGCTTCGGGCTGCGCGACGACCCGCGCGCCGGCGTGGCCCGCGCGGTGGGGCTGGTCGAGCAGGTCGGCCGCAGCCACGGCGTCGACTTCCCGGTGCAGATGACGGTGGCCACCACCGACGGCCACACCACCTGGGCCTTCCGGTACTCCAGCGAGGGGATGTCGCGCTCGCTGTTCCAGAGCACCGACGTGTCGACCCTGCGCACGCAGTACCCCGACAACCCGACGCTGCACGCACTGTCCGACGACGCGCGGCTGGTCGTGTCCGAGCCCCTGGGCACGCTGCAGGGCGCCTGGCGGGAGATACCCGAGGCCTCGAGCGTCCTGGTGCACGGCGCCGACGACGAGGTGGCGCCCTTCGTGCCGATGGACCCGGTCGCTCCATAGGTCCTGTGCTACGCGTGACGAAGGGCCCGATCCGGCTGCCGCCGGTCGGGCCCTTCGTCTTTGGTAGCGGGGGCAGGATTTGAACCTGCGACCTCCGGGTTATGAGCCCGGCGAGCTACCGAGCTGCTCCACCCCGCGTCGAGTGAGTCACGGCTTCGAAAGAACCCGTGCTCGGTATGACTCGAGCGTACGTGACCGACCCGGCCGGGGCCAAATCGGGCCCCGGCCGCCCGGTGGTCACCCGGTCGGTGACGCCGTGATCGACGGGCTGGGCGCCGGCGTCGCCGATCCGCTCGGCGACGGGGTCGGCGCGCCTGCGACGAGCTGGGGAGCGATGGCCTGGGCCTTCTTGATCGCCGCGTCGAGCCGCTTCTGGGCCGTGCCGTAGGCCGCGAAGTCGCCGGCCTTGAGCGCGTCCTGGCCGGCCTGGTAGGCGTCCTGGATCTCGGTGAGGGCCTCGGTCAGCTGCGCCGCGGCGGTGCCCGCGGGCGTGCCGGTGCCCCCGGGCTCGGTGGGCTCGTCGGCTCCGCTGCCCTCGCCGAACAGGCCGCTGACCGCCTGCCCGAGCGTGTCGCCCCAGGCCACGGTGTTGCCGTAGACCGTGACGACGGCCTTGTTCTGCGGGAACGAGCCCGAGCCCGACGCCGCCTGGACGTAGAGCGGCTGCACGTAGAACATCCGGCCCTCGAGCGGGAAGCTCAGCAGGTTCCCGAACGTCAGGGTCTTGCCGCCGGTGGAGTTCTGGGTGATGTACTGCGCCAGCGAGAGCTGCTCGGCCTCGTTCTGCGAGCGCTCGGGCGAGTTCTTGATCTGGTTCAGCACCTGCCCAGGCCCGGCCGGGGTCGCCGAGCCGTACTCGAGCAGCCGCAGCAGGCCGTAGTCGGCCGCCGGCTTGCCGGCCTGTGTGCCGGCATCCGCATCCACGGCCAGCAGGCCACGCAGGATCTCGCGGCCACCCTCGCCGTTGGTGGTCGCGGGGACGAACGGGGAGGTGATCGAGAAGGCCGCCTCGGTCTCACCCGGCATCGCGATCGACTGGAACACCGGCGGCTGGTCCTGGGTGCTCGACGACGGGTCGCGCGGGACGCGCCACTTGTCCGAGCCCGAGTAGAAGTCGCCGGGGTTGGTGACGTGGTACTCGGTCAGCAGCTCGCGCTGCACCTTGAGCAGGTCCTGCGGGTAGCGGATGTGGGCCATCAGGTCGCCGGAGATCTCCGAGATCGACCGCACCGAGCCCGGGAACGCGTTGCTCCACGCCTTGAGCATGGGGTCCTTGGTGTCCCACCCGTACAGCTTCACGTCGCCGGTGTAGGCGTCGACGGTGGCCTTGACGGCGTTGCGCACGTAGTTGACCTGACCGGCGCCGACCGCGACGACGTTGGACCGCTGGGCGACCGAGTCGGAGGTGGCCTCCGCCAGCTCGATCAGCCGGCTGTTGGGGTAGTTGGCCGAGGTCGTGAACCCGTCGACGATCCACTGCACGCGGCCCTGGACGACGGCCGGGTAGACGTTGCCGTCGAGCCGCAGCCAGGGGGCGACCCGCTCGACCCGCTCGGTCGGCGAGCGGTGGTCGAGGATGCGGGAGTCGCCGTTGACGGCATCCGAGAGCAGGAAGTTGGCCTCGCGGTACTTGATCGCGTACGCGAGGCGACGCAGCGTCGAGCCGATCGGCACGCCGCCGTCACCGGAGTAGGTGTTCTGCACGGCGACGTCGCCCTCGCCACCGGCGGGGTAGTCGAACTCCCGCGGCGGGGCACCCTTCTCGGCACCGACCACGGAGTAGGCCGGCGAGAGCTCGCCGAAGTACATCCGCGGCTCGTACTGCCCGATCGCACTCAGGCCGCCACCCTCGAAGAAGACCGGGTCGCCCTCGGTGGTGCGCTGGTTGCCGTAGGCCGCGTAGAAGCCGTAGCCGTGGGTGTAGATGGTGTGGTCGTTGATCCAGTTGCGCTGGTTGTCGGGCAGGCCCTCGAGGTTGATCTCGCGCACCGCGACGACGGCGTCGCGGGTCTGCTTGTCGATCGTGTAGCGGTCGACGTCGAGGGTGTCGGGGAACGCGTAGTAGTCGCGCTGGGCCTGCAGCTGGCGGAACGTGGGTGCGACGACGTTGGGGTCGATGATCCGGACCCCGGGGATGTCGTTCGCGGCGGCCCGCAGGACGGCCTTGTTCTCGGTCTCGGCCGGCGTCGGGTTCTGGATCCGCTTGACCCGGTCCAGGCCGAACGCGGTTCGGGTGGCGTTGATGTTCCGCTCGATGTACTTGGCCTCGAGCGACTTCTGCGAGGGGTTGACCTTCAGCGACTGGATCAGCGCGGGGTAGATGCCGCCGACGACCACGGCGGTGACGACGAGCAGCACGACCCCGGTGATCGGCAGCCGCCAGCTGCGGCTCCAGATGGCAGCGAGGAAGAAGCCCGCACACATCACCGCGGCGACCGCGAGGATCGCCTTGGTGGGCAGCACGGCGTGGTCGTCGGTGTAGGTGATGCCGGTGAGCAGCGAGCCCTTCTGGGTCGACAGCGAGTAGCGGTCGAGCCAGTAGGAGGCGGCGCGGGTGAGCGCGATCAGCGCGCCGAGGATGCCGAGGTGCACGAAGGCCGCGCGGGTGGTCGGCCCGCGGCCGGGCAGCTGGAGGCCCCCGTAGACGTAGTGCGTGAACGCGGCGGCGACGAAGGCCAGCACGAGCACGACGGTGAGGAAGCTGACGACGAACCGCAGCCACGGCAGGGTGAAGACGAAGAAGCCGACGTCGAGCCCGAACTGGGGGTCGTTGATGCCGAACGACTGGCGGTTGGCCCAGAGCAGGAAGGTGCGCCAGGCGCCCATCGAGCCGGAGCCCGCGAGCAGGCCGAGCACCACCGGTACCGCCCACACGGCGATGCGCCGCAGCGGCTCGATCGCCTGCCGGTACTGCTCGAGCACCTGCTGCGCCGGGGTGACCGGGATGTAGAGGGGGCGGGTGCGGTAGGCGAGGACCAGGCTGGAGGCGACTGCCACCCCGGTGATCACGCCGGCGGCGACGAAGAGCCCGACCTTGGTCGTGAGCTCCTTGACGAACACGTCGACGAAGCCGACCGAGTCGTACCACCACACGTCGGTGAGCAGGTCGGCCGCGATGCCGCCGACGACGACCACCGCGAGCAGGATGAGCAGCGTCGTGCCCAGCGGCCCCCGACGGCGCCGACCGGTGGCCCGTGGTGGCCCGCCGGACCCCTCGTCGGGGCCGTCCGGGCGTGCCGGACCGTCTCCCGGACCCGCGGGCCCGTCGAACCATTCCGAGCGACTCACTGCTCTCCTCGTCCCGCCGTCGGGTGAACCCCCGTGTCGACCGTGGCGAGCAATGTACCCCGGCGACCTGCGCGGCCATCGGGCACCATGGTCCGGTGACCGACGCCCCCCAGCCCGTGACCGACCCACTCACCCTCGCCGCCCTGGACACCGAGCGCCACGTCGCCCGCTCCGGGTGGGACCAGCCGGTGCGGCTGTTCGCCCTGGTGCCGACCCGCGACCTGATCGCCCTCGAGCCGCACCTCGCCGACGGGATGGCGACCCACGACGCCGTCGAGGGTGCGCTGAGCGCCGTCGAGCAGGAGGAGCTGCCCGACTCCTCCGGCCTGGAGGAGCTGCTCGCCCGGATCGCCTGGCCCGAGCAGGTGGCCGGGTGCGCCATCGCGGTCGAGCGGATCGT
>DASSQL010000143.1:0-4977 GCA_035702525.1 Ornithinibacter sp.
ATCGCCAAGCGGTACCTGCACAACCCGGTCACCCACCAGGCCGACTCGGCCCAGTCGCCGATCTCGACCATGTCGCACCACGTGCTGCACGTGACCGCCGACGGCCACCTGCCGGTGCTCCTCGACCTGGTCGCCGCCCCCGGGCGCACCGTCGTCTTCACCCGCACCAAGCACCGCGCCAAGAAGCTGGCCCGCCAGCTCAACGGCTCGGGCGTGCCCGCGGTCGAGCTGCACGGCAACCTCAGCCAGAACGCCCGCACCCGCACGATGGACGCGTTCCACTCCGGCGCCGCCCGCACCCTGGTGGCCACCGACATCGCGGCCCGCGGCATCCACGTCGACGACGTCGCGCTGGTCATCCACGCCGACCCGCCGGTCGAGCACAAGGCCTACACGCACCGCTCGGGCCGCACCGCCCGCGCCGGCGCCTCGGGCACCGTCATCACGCTGATGACCGACGACCAGGTGCGCGACGTGCGCGACCTGACCCGCAAGGCCGGCGTCAACCCCACCACCACCCGGGTCACCTCGACCCACCCGCTCCTGCAGGAGCTCGCCCCCGGGGTGCGCTCCTTCGAGGGCGGTCTCGTCATGCCCGAGTCCACCTCACCCCGTCAGGGCGGCGGCCGCGGTCGCAGTGGGGGCGGCCAGGGTGGCCAGCGCAGCGGCGGCCGGGGTGGCGGCCAGCGCACCGGCCAGGGCGGCGGCGGCAACGGCCAGCGTCGTCGCGGCGCCGGTGCGTCGTCCGCACGCCCGGCCTCGGGTCGCCCGGCATCCGCCCGGCCCGCGTCGTCGCGCCCGGCCCGCTCGGCCGCGTCCTTCTCCGAGGGCGCGAGCCGCCGCTCACGCTGACCCCGGTCCGCGGGCGGTCCGCTCGCGGGTTACGGTCGCTCCCGTCATGAACTGGTTCGAGCAGGTGTGGTCACGGGTGGTGCCCGAGCAGGGCGTCGCCCTGGTCGGCACCCCGGTGCTCATCGTGCTCGTCGCGGCCCTCGTGGCCGTGGCGGTCGACCCGCTGTGGCGGGTGCTGCGCCTCGGGGTCACCCTCGTGCACGAGCTCGGTCACGCCGGCATCGGGATGCTGTGCGGCCGCCGGTTCACCGGTTTCGTGCTGCGCGGCGACATGTCCGGTCACGCCGTGACGGTGGGGCCGGCCCGCGGGGTCGGCCGGGTGCTCACCACCTGGGCCGGCTACCCCGCTCCCGGCCTCGTCGGCGCGGTCGTGGTGTGGCTCGCGGTGCGCGGCTGGTCCGCGCCCGTGCTCACCGGCATCCTCGCCGTGCTCGTCACCGCCGCGCTGCGGGTGCGCTCCGGCCTCACCGCCCTCGTCGTCGCCGTCGCCCTGGTCGGCGCCGGCGCGCTGTGGTGGGCCGGGACCCCCCAGCTGCAGGCGCAGGTCGTCGTCGCGGTCGGGCTGGTGCTCATCGTCGGCGCCTGGCGCCACCTCGGCGCCGTGCTCGGCGCGGCCGACCCCGCCGTCAGCGACCCCGGGGTGCTGACCCGGCTGACCCGGGTGCCGCGCCTGGTCTGGAACACCACCTTCGTCGTCGTCCTGGCCTGGGCCTCCTGGCTCGCCGGGTCCACCGTCCTCGACGCGTCCGGCGTCCTCGGCTGAGCTCGCGACCGGCGTAGGCTCCGGGCACGACGACCCGCTCACCCGGAGGTGTCCCGTGCCCGACCGCTCCACCTACACGTCCGACGAGGTCGAGTCCTGTCGCGACAACTGCGACGCGCTGCTCGCGGCGTGGGGGGCCAACGACATCGAGGACAGCACTCTCGAGAGCCTCGTCTTCGGCCAGGCCGTGGTCGTGCTGCACACCTGGTTCGGGCACCGGCGGCGCGAGCTCGAGGGCGACGACGGCAACGCGCTGAACGAGGTGCGGGTCATCGCCGACTCGATCGTCGACAACGACGCCGTCCTGCGGGTCGAGGGGCCGATCAGCTGGGTACCCGAGCGCACCGTGCTGCGGCTCGCCGTCGGCGACGACATCGAGCTCACCGCCAACGGTTTCGAGCGGCTGACCGCCGCCTACCTGGCCGCGATCGAGGCGACCTACCCGGAGGCGGCCGGCTGACCTCCGGCCGGTGACCGGGCCACCTCGACGTGGGGGCGACGCTGCCAGAGCGCCCAGTCGTCGCTGACCTCGCCCGCCGTGCGCTGCAGCAACGGCAGCAGCTCGTCGAGCAGGCGTTCGGTCGAGGTCTCGGCGGCGTGAACGGTGACGTTCATCGCGGCGCGCACCGCACCGGTGCCGTCGCGCACCGGCACGGCCACCGATCGCACGCCGGGCGCGAGCTCCTCGTCGGCCAGGGCCCACCCACGGGCGCGCACCCGCGCGAGCTCGTCGTCGAGCGCCGCCCGGTCGCGCTCGACCCGGGGAACCAGACCGGAGCGGCTGGGGGTGGCGAGCGCGGCATCCAGCGCCGGCGGGTCCAGGGCGGCGAGCAGCACCTTGCCCTGCGAGGTCGGCGGGGCCGGGAAGAGCGTGCCCACCTCGACGCGCAGCGCGATGATCTTGGGCACCGACACCCGCGCGACGTAGACGATGTCCGAGCCGTCGAGCTGCGCCATCGACGAGGACTCGCCGGTGCGCCCGACCAGCGCCTCGAGCCGGGGGCGCGCGATCTCCCACAACCCGAGCGACGCCACGTAGGCGGTGCCCAGGGTGAGCACGCGCGGGGTCAGGGTGAACACGCCGTCGCGGGACCGCACGAAGCCGAGTTCCTCGAGGGTGAGCAGCAGCCGCCGGGCCGTGGGCCGCGCGAGCCCGGTGGCCTGGGCGACGTCGCTGAGCGACATCGCCGGCCGCTCCCGGTCGAAGGAGGCGATGACGTCGAGCCCGCGGGCGAGTGCCTCGACGAAGTCGGGCCCCTGGCCCCGTCCGGCCATCACGCCTCCCGGCTCGTTGGGTTCACCTCGGGCTCAGTCGTCCTCGCCGGCCCCCGGCTCGCCGAAGACCGTACCCCGTGCCCGGGTGGTGTCCGTGCGGAACTCCGTGTACTGGTACGGGTTGTCGAGCACCTTGTCGTCGTCGTCGTCGGGCAGCGCCGGGTTCATGCCGGCGACCCAGGCCTCCTCGCCCATCTCGGTGACGAGGTGCTCGACGGTCGCCTCGGCCCGGCGGCGCAGGTCGGCCAGGTCGACGCCGACGAGCTCGCCCTCGTGCTTCACGACCCGGCCGTCGACGAGCACGGTGTGCACGTCACCGCGCTGGGCCTGGAAGGCGACGTGGCCGTAGGGGTTGAGCAGCGGGAACGACACGGGCGAGCGGTCGTTGCGGATCAGCACGACGTCGGCCTTGGCGCCGGGCACCAGGCGGCCGATCTCGTCACGCCCCAGCGCCCTGGCCCCACCACGGGTGGCCCAGTCGACGACGTGCTCGGCGCGCAGGTGCACGTTGGTGACCGTGTCGCCGGCGGCGTGCGCCTCGAGGTGCTCGCGCGAACGGTCGGCGCCGAGCGTGGTGCGCATCGCCGAGAACAGGTCGCTGCTCCACCACACGCTGGTGTCCATCGACAGCGACACGGGGATGTCGTGCTTGCGGAGCTGCCAGGTGGGCGGGTATCCCTGTCCCGCACTCTGTTCCGACTCGGTCGACACCGAGGCCGAACCACCGGTGGCGGCGATGCGGTGGTAGGCGTCGGTCGACAGGGTGGCGGCGTGCACGTACACGTTCGACTCGTTCATGAAGCCGTTCTCGTGCATCAGCCGGATGCCGTCGTCGTTCGTCGCGCCCCAGACCCCGGCGTGCGTCGTGACCGGCAGGCCCAGCTCGCGCGCCACCTCGAAGGCCGGGCGCTCCGGGAAGGCCGGGTCACCGGTGACGTCGAACGCGAGCTGCCAGCCGTAGAGGTCGCCGCGGCGGCGCTCGAGGAACGAGCGCAGGGCCGGGTCGGCCGTCCACTCCCACGGCCCGGCCTGGATGTTGCCGTAGGCGAGCACGAACCGGCCGGGCACGCTCTGCAGGGCGTCGACGGCCGCCTCGGCGTGGTCGAGCGTCTGCAGGCCGTGCGACCAGTCGACCGTGGTGGTGACCCCGGCCTCGAGCGCGTCCCAGGCCGACAGCAGGTTGCCGGTGTGCACGTCCTCCGGCCGGAACCGGCGACCGTGCTCGAGGTAGTACCAGACGAAGTACTGGGTGAGCGTCCAGTCGGCGCCGTAGCCGCGCATCGCCGTCTGCCACATGTGCCGGTGGGTGTCGACCATGCCGGGCATGACGATGCCGCCGGTGGCGTCGATCTCGAGTGCCCCGTCGGGGGCGGTGAGCCCGGGCCCGACCTCGGCGACCCGGTCGCCGACGACCAGCACGTCGGCGCCGGTCAGCACCTGGTGTGCGTCGTCCATCGTCAGCACCGTGGCGTTCCGGAACAGCACCGGACGGCCGGCGGCCACCTCGTCGTGAGCCATGACCTTCTCCCGTTCAACGATCTCGGACAGGTGTCCGCCTGGTGGCACCCGTGTGTCGTGGACCCACTGTCCGCGCGCCGGGCCGCGGCTGTCAAGACCTGCGTGGTGACCGTCCGACGACGCTCCCGGGTGCTTGACAGGGCGCGGCGAGGGCGCCGAGACTCGGAGCCACGCACTGCCGCGGACACCTGTCCGTGGATTCCGACAAGCGAGGAGGTGGTTCGCGTGGCACCGCCCTCGGGGCCGCTGTCCGGCCTGCTCGTGGCCGACTTCTCCCGCATCCTCGCCGGCCCCTACGCCACCATGCTGCTCGCCGACCTCGGCGCCGAGGTGGTCAAGGTCGAGCGGAGCACCGGCGACGAGACCCGGTCGTGGGGCCCGCCCTGGGCGGCCGACGGTACGTCGACGTACTTCCTCTCGGTCAACCGCAACAAGACCTCGCGGGTGATCGACCTGGGCACCGAGGCCGGCCGCGCCGAGGCGCACGAGCTGGTCGCGGGCTGCGACGTGCTGGTGGAGAACTTCCGCAGCGGCACGATGGAGCGCTTCGGGCTCGGCTACGAGCAGCT
>DASSQL010000144.1:0-3261 GCA_035702525.1 Ornithinibacter sp.
AGGAACGCCCACACGTGCTGGTCGCTGGTGTCCTTGAGGCCGCGGTTGTGGAGGTACTTGTTGAACTGCGCCTGGTAGATGGCGTTCATCGGGCCGATGCCCATCGACACCGTGGGGAACTCCCAGAAGTCGGGCATCAGGCGCGGGTGCGGGTACGAGGGCAGCGCCAGCGGCGCCCCGTCGACGACGTGCGACTTCTCCTGGCGGAACCCGTCGAGCCGGTCCTCGGACAGCCGCCCCTCGAGGAAGGCGCGGGCGTACATGCCGGGGGAGGCGTGGCCCTGGAAGAACACCTGGTCGCCACCACCGGGGTGGTCCTTGCCGCGGAAGAAGTGGTTGAAGCCCACCTCGTACAGCGTGGCCGCCGAGGCGTAGGTCGAGATGTGGCCGCCGACGCCGATGCCGGGCTTCTGGGCGCGGTGCACGATCATCGCGGCGTTCCAGCGCAGGTAGGCGCGGAAGCGGCGTTCGGCCTCCTCGTCGCCGGGGAACCACGGCTCCTGCTCGGGGCTGATCGTGTTGACGTAGTCGGTGGTCGTCAGGGACGGCACGCCGACCTGCTCGGCGCGGGCGCGCTCGAGCATGCGCAGCATGAGGTAGCGGGCACGCATCCGGCCCGGGCCGTCGATGACCGCGTCGAGGCTGTCGAGCCACTCCTCGGTCTCGGCCGGGTCGATGTCCGGAAGGTGCGTCGGGATGCCGTTGAGGATGGGGCCGACGTCGTCGCGGGAGGCCACGCGCTCGTCCTTTCGCCGATGACGGGTCGCGCCCGGGAACGGCGCGCTCCCGCCCATCTTTCACCCCATCGGCGCCGCTCGCGCAATTGCGTCGACACTACTGACGGGTACCGCCCGCTACGCGCCGCCGAGCAGCCGGTCCGGCCGGCTGTAGACCGACAGGTGCGGGGGCCGCGCGAACGCGACCAGGGTGATGCCGGTCTGCGTCGCGAGCTCGACGGCCAGCGAGCTCGCCGCCCCCACCGCAACGACCACGGGGATGCCGGCCACGCTCGCCTTCTGCACGATCTCGAAGCTCGCCCGGGCGCTGACGACGAGGACCGTTGCGCTGAACGGCAGCTCGCGCTCGCGGGCCACGGCGCCGATGACCTTGTCGACCGCGTTGTGCCGGCCGACGTCCTCACGGACCGCCAGCAGCTCCCCGTCCGGGGTGGCCAGGGCGGCGGCGTGCACCCCACCCGTGCGGTCGAAGACCGGCTGCCGGGCCCGCAGGGCCCCGGGCAGCCCGGCCAGCACCGTGGGCGAGACCGTGACGGCGTCCTCGGCGACGTCGTAGCGGCTGCTGGTGCGGACGGCGTCGATGGTCGCGGCGCCGCAGACGCCGCACGCGCTCGAGATGGTCTCGGTGCGCTCGCGGGCCGGTCGGTGCAGCACCGCGCCCGGCGACAGGGTCACGTCGACGACGTTGAAGGTCGGCGAGCCGTCCTCGTCGAGGTCGGTGCAGTGCATCAGGGTGCCGACCTCGCTCGCCGAGTGCAGCATCGCCTCGGTGAGCAGGTGCCCGATCGCGAGGTCGAAGTCGTCGCCGGGCGTGCGCATGGTCGTCGTCAGCGGCTCGTCCCCGACCCGGATCTCGAGGGGCTCCTCGACCGCGACCGTGTCGGTGCGGTCGACCCGGTCGCCGGTGTCGACGTCGAGCCGTGTGCGGCGCACCCGCGTCGTGACCCGGCCCATGCCGTCATCCAAACACACGATGCGCACGGGGCGGCCCGTTGCAGGGAGCGGAACGGTGGGGGCGGCGCAGCCCCTCACCGGCATACGGTCCGGGCATGAGCGACAACCCCGAGATCGGCCTGTCCGTCGACGTCGACGGCATCGCGACCAACTACCACCGCTCCGGCTCCGGGCCGGCGGTGCTGCTGGTGCACGGCTCCGGCCCGGGCGTCTCGGCCTTCGCCAACTGGCGGCTGACGATGCCCGGCCTGGCGGAGCGCTTCGACGTCATCGCGCCGGACATCGTCGGCTTCGGGTTCACCGACCGGCCGGAGGGGTTCGAGTACTCGCTGGACGCGTGGCGGTCCCACCTGCTCGGCTTCGCGGACGCGCTGGGCCTGGACACCTTCTCGATCGTCGGCAACAGCTTCGGCGGCGGGCTCGCGATCTCGATGGCGGCCCACGCACCCGAGCGGGTCGAGCGGCTGGTGCTGATGGGGGCCTGCGGCGTGTCGTTCCGGATCACCGACGGCCTGGACCGGGTGTGGGGGTACGAGCCCTCGCTCGAGACCATGCGCGGGCTGCTCGACGTCTTCGCGTACGACCCCGCCTTCGCGACCGACGAGCTCGCCGAGCTGCGGTACGCCGCCTCGGTGCGCCCCGGGTTCCAGGAGTCGTTCGCGGCGATGTTCCCCGCCCCCCGGCAGCGCTGGGTCGACGCGCTCGCCACGCCGGAGGCGGTCATCGCCGACCTGCCGCACCGCACGCTCATCGTGCACGGCCGCGACGACAAGGTCATCCCGCTCGAGAACGCCTACCGGCTGCTCGGGCTGATCGACGACTCGCAGCTGCACGTCTTCGGGCGCTGCGGGCACTGGACGCAGATCGAGCACGCGCGGGAGTTCACCGCACTGGTCGGGGACTTCCTCGCCTGAGGCACACTGGGGGCATGGCCGACCCCCTTCCCGCGACGCCCCTGCGCCCGGCGGAGGTCACCCTGCGTGGTGGCGACCTGCCCTGGCGGCCGGTCTCGCCCGCGCTCACCAAGGTCCGGCTGATCACGCTCGGCATCGTGCTGGCCCCGTTGCTGGTCGCGACCGTCGTCGTCGGCCTGCTGGTCACCCGGTGGGTGCTGCTCGGCACGGTGGCGCTGGTGCTCGTCGGTGCGTGGCTGGCCTGGATCATCGGGCGGCAGGTCAGTGCGATCTCGTGGGTCGAGCTCGACGAGGAGATCGTGATCCGCAAGGGGCGGCTGTTCCGTTCGCTCGTGAGCGTGCCCTACGGCCGGCTGCAGTACGTCGACATCCAGTCCGGGCCGCTCGCGCGCGCCAACGGCATCGCGTCGTGCGAGATCCACACCGCGTCCCCGGAGAGCGGCGGCTCGCTGCCCGGGCTCCCGGTCACCGAGGCCGAGGCGCTGCGCAGCCGGCTCGCGGGCCGCGGCGAGGCTCAGCGGGCCGGCCTGTGAGCGAACCCGTCGCGGAGCACTCGGGGGAGTGGCAGCGGCTCCACCCGCTGTCGCCGCTGCTCCGGGGCGGCGTCGTGCTGCTCGCGATCCTGGGCTACGCGGCCTCCCAGCTGTTCGACACGT
>DASSQL010000145.1:0-6074 GCA_035702525.1 Ornithinibacter sp.
CACCCCGACAGCCCCGACCTCGACCACGACGTCGAGGTGCTGGTGCGCAAGGCGGATGCCGGGGCGAGCTTCGCGATCACCCAGATGGTCTTCGACGCCGACACCTACCTGCGGCTGCGCGACCGGGTGGCCGCCCGCCGCGAGCTGCCGATCACGCCCGGCCTGATGCCGGTCACGAACCTGCGGCAGATCACCCGGATGTCCGAGCTGATGGGCACCCCGCTGCCGCCGGCGGTGGTCGCGCGGCTCGAGGCGGTCAAGGACGACCCGGCGGCGGTGCGGTCGGTCGGGGTGCAGATCGCGACCGAGCTGGGTCAGCGGATGCTCGACGAGGGCGCGCCCGGCATCCACTTCATCACCATGAACCGGTCGACGGCCACCCTCGAGGTGTTCGACAGCCTCTCGCTCTGAGCCCCGTTCCGGGGCACCCGCAGCAGCGCCACCACGGTCACGACCGCCACGAGCACGAGGGCGACGACCGACGCCTCCGGGCCGAACGGTCCGCCGGTGAGCCAGACCGGGGCGCCGGCCCGGGCCGTGCTGACGGCGAGCGAGCCGCCCAGGTCGCCGCCGGACACGGCCGCACCGAACAGGTAGCCCTGGGCGAGGTTCCAGGCCAGGTGCAGCCCGATCGGCACCCAGAGCCGGCCGGTGAGGGCGAACAGCGCGCAGAACATCACCCCCGCCGTCGCCACGGTGGCCCCGGCCAGGACGTTGGCCCCGGGGTTCGCCAGGTGCAGGGCCGCGAACACGGCGGCCGCGGCGACCAGGGCCCAGCGCGGCCCGACAACCCGCCAGAGCAGCCGGAAGAGCAGCGCCCGCATCCACAGCTCCTCGGTGACGGCGGCCTGCAGGGCCAGCCCGGCAGGGGCCCACGGCGCCGCTGCACCGACCGGGGCGACGGAGTAGGCGCCGGTGAGCACGAGCACGCCCATCAGCGTGCCCATCATCAGCAGCCCCAGACCGGCACCGACGGCCAGCCCACCCAGGGCGGGCCGCAGGGCCAGCTCGCCAGGGGCGCGGCCCTCGCCGAGCCGCACCGCGAGCGCGTAGCAGCCGAGCGCGGCGACGCAGGAGCCGACCAGGCCGGCCAGCTGCACCGGTGCGTTCCCCACCGGGAGGTGGTCGACGGCCCACTGCAGGGGCAGCCCGAAGGCGCCTGCGGTGAGGAAGAACAACAGGGCCAGCCAGGCCAGGGCGCGCAGCCAGCGCCGGCGGCCGGGGTGCAGCACGCGCCGCTCGCCCAGCTGCACCGGGGGCACCCCCCAGCTGGAGGGCGTCATGACGGCGGCTCGGTGGGCGTGACCGAGATGAGGGTGACGCCGAGGTCGCGGATCCGGGAGAGGATGCCGTGCAGCTCGGCCTGGTCGGCCACGGCGCCGGTGAGCGTCGTGGTGCCGTCGGCGTCGTGGGCCAGCGCCAGGCCGGCGAACCAGGCCGACCAGTGCGGGTCGAGGTGGCCGCTGACCCGCAGCACGTAGCCGGCCGGCGGGCGGGACACGAGCGCGTTCACGGCGCACCCACCGGGAGCAGCGCGACCGGGGCCCGCCGGGCCGCAGCGCGGCGGATGACCACCTCGGCGACAGCCAGGTTGACCAGCCAGGCAGCGCCCAGGCTCAGGTCCTTGGCCAGCACGCCGGGGCCGAACAGCGCCGGCCCGACGGCCAGGGTGAGGGTCTGGGTGCCGGCGGCGAGGGCGATGGCGTAGCCGCGCGTCATCCAGGCCTGGTGGGTCGCCACGTCGCCACGGCGGATCGCCGAGAAGCCGAGCACGATGCAGGCCGCCAGGGCCGAGCCGAAGACCAGCCGGAAGAGGTAGGAGAGCTCACCGGTGCCCGGCTGGCGGGCGTAGAAGAGCGTCATCCACAGGCCGGAGGCCGCGACCAGCAGGCCGAGGGCCACGACGGCCTTCCCGGTCGTGCGGTGCCAGCGCGGGTGCCGGCGACGCAGCCGCGAGGAGAACTGGAAGGCGCCGAGCACGGCGTACGGCACGGCGCTGAGCACGTGCACGAAGACCGGCAGGGGCGACGCCGTCATCCGGGCGTTGGCGGGCAGCAGGACCGGGCCGCCGGCGAGCTCGACCAGGCGCAGTGACCCGGCGACGGCCGGGATGACCACGAGGGCGACCAGCGCGAACGGCACCCACCCGGTCGGCCGGGCCGGCCGGGTGGGGCTCGTCGAGGTCAGGAGGGTCATCGGGCGCCGGCCGGGTCGAGCCGTGCGTCGACGGTGGTCACGGGGTCGGCGACCACGGCACGCTGCTCGCGCCACAGCGACCAGCCCAGGCCGATCAGGGCGATGCCGTTGGGGATGGCGAACAGCCGCTGGTTGGAAATCGGGAGCAGGAGGGGCGCCATGGTCGCAAGGGCGGCGACGGCGAGCAGGGCTGCGGCCCAGCGGGCCAGGACGCCGGCGCGGTACAGGGCGATGCCGAACACCAGTCCGCCGAGGATGTATCCCAACCCCTGGACGCCGTTGAGCGGCACGAACAGGCCGAGGTCGGTACTCGAGCTGCCGTTGGTGGCCACCGCGACCACGCCGCTGACGTACTCGTTCGAGCTCTTGGCAATCGTGGGGATGACGACCAGGGCGATCGTCTCGACACAGAGCATGGCGAGGTAGCCGAGACTGAACAGGAGCCAGCCGACCAGGCCGAGGACGCCGATCTGGCGCACCTGGCGCAGGTACATCCCGCAGATGCCGACGAGCGCGAGGAGGGCCATCGCGATCTTCATCCCCTGGCGCACCTTCCACTGCGTGCTCTGGACGAAGTCGAGGGTGATCTCCGGGTGCTTGACCTGCACGGCGATGAACAGGGTGCCCGCGGCGACGGCGGCCAGGCCGGCCGCCCGGGTGAGCGTGGTGGTGGTGATCTGCATGACGGCCTCCGTGGCTTCTTGGCGTCCGCGGCGACTGCCGGGGACTGGTTCGAAACCTACGAAGCCATGGGGTGACCCGGCATCACCCGATGATGTGACCGGCTGGGTGAGATCGTCAGCCGTCGGCCGGCGACAGCAGGCCGCGCTCGCGGGCCCGGGCGACGGCCTCCCGGCGGCTGGAGACGCCGAGCTTGGTGAACACGTGCTTGGTGTGGGTGCGCAGCGTGTTGGGGGAGATGAACAGCGCCCGCGCGATCTCGGGCCCGCTCAGCTCGCTGTCGAGCAGCCGGAGCACCTGCTGCTCGCGCTCGCTCAGCGGGTCGGCCGACGGCGGGGTGCCGGGCCGCGGGTCGGCGGACCGGCTGCGGTCGGGTGTGCCGGTGGCGAGCACGCGGCGCGCCTGCTGCCCGGCCGGCGTCGCGGGGTCGAGGCCCTCGAGCAGGGCCAGGGCCGGCTCGCCCTCGTCGAGCAGGAGCCGGGCGTACCCCTCGGGCTCGGGGGCGACGGTGAGCCCGTCGGCGAGCGTGGTGAGCGCCTGCTGCCGACGACCGGCGGCGTCGTGCGCGAGCGCCCGGACCAGGTCGACCTCGACCAGGCTGCCCTCGCGACCCCACGTGCTTGCCGCCTCGCGCAGCCGGTCGAGCAGGCCGAGCACCTCGTTCGGCCCACCGCCGACCGGGTGGGCCCGGTACTCGGCGAGCACGAGCCGCACCAGGGTCAGGTGGTCGTACTCGCGCAGGTGCTCGGCGGCGTCGGTGAGGGCCACGCCCCGGTCGCGCGCCCAGGCGGCGGCTGCGGTGAGCTCGCCCTCGCGCACCCGGATCCGCGCCCGCATCGCCGGGATCGGCCGCACGTCGGGGAAGAAGCCGGGGCGGTACAGCTGCTCGGCCCGGTCGAGGAGGTCGACCGCGCCGGTCAGGTCGCCCGTGGCGGCGGCGAGCAGCGCGCCGGCCACGAAGTACCGGAAGTGCGTCTCGTTCACCGGTGCCCGGCTGACCAGCCGCTCGGCGGCCTGCAGGTGCCGGCGGGCGGCGTCGAGGTCGTCGGCCTCCACGTCGAGCTCGGCCAGGGCCACGTGCAGCTCGGCCGTCGCCCGCGCCACCGGCTCGCCGTGGCGCTCCGCCTCCTGCAGCGCCCGGGTGCAGCGCTCGCGGGCGGTCACCGGTCGCCCGGACGCGCGCCACAGGTCGGCGAGCACGACCGTGCCGCTCAGCGCGTCGACCAGGTTGCCGGCCGCGCGCAGGCTGTCGACCGCCTGGCCGAAGGTCGCCAGCGCCTGGGTGACGTCGCCGCGCGCCCAGGCGGTGAGGCCCAGGAACCCGGCCGCGCCGCCGCGCGCGAGGTGGTCGTCCGGGCCGGCGAGGTCGAGGGCCTGCCGGGCGTGCTCCGCCGTGGCCTCGACGTCGCCGCGGGCCTGCGCCAGCGACGCCCGGTACATGGCGATCGTCGACGGCAGGGTGCGCAGCTCCTCGGTGTCGGGCCACGGCCGGATGCCGTCCGCCTCGGCCGCGGCGAGCGCAGCCTCCGCGTCGTCGAGCCGGGGCTCCACGGCGGCCAGGTCACCGGCGACCATCCGCAGGGCGGCGGCGAAGACGCTCAGCACCGGGCTGCGTCGCACGGTGTCGTCGGGCAGGGCGGCGAGCCAGCCCGCCACCACGGCCTCGCGTCGCTGGCGGCGGATCATCGGCACGGCCTGCTCCACCAGCCGGGCCGCCCGGTCGACGTCGTTCGCCGCCAGGGCGTGCTGCACCGCCTCGTCGGCGAGGTCGTGCTGCTCGTACCACTGGCTCGCGCGCTCGTGCAGCACCGGTACCTGCTCGGGCTGCTCACCGACCAGGCGGGCCCGCAGCACGTCGGCGAACAGCTGGTGGTAGCGGTACCACTCGCGCCGGTCGTCGAGCGCCACGAGGAAGAGGTTGGTTCGCTCGAGGGTCTGCAGCATCGCGCCGGAGTCGTCGCGGGCCAGCACGGCGTCGCAGAGCGGGCCGGTGAACCGGTCGAGCACCGCCGAGCGCAGCAGGAAGTCGCGCACCGGCTGCGGCTGGTGGGCCAGCACCTCCTCGACGAGGTAGTCGAAGACGTACCGGTCGTCGCCGGCGAACCCGGCGATGAAGGCCGCGACGTCGTCGCGTCCCCGCAACGAGATGGCGGCGAGCTGCAGGGCGGCGATCCAGCCCTCGGTGCGGCCCTCGAGGGCCTGCACCTGCTCGGCCGTGAGCCGCACCCCGGTCGCCTCGTCGAGGTACGCCGCGGCCTCGCCGGCGCTGAACCGCAGGTCGACCGCACGGATCTCGACCAGCTCGCCGCGCACCCGCCACCGGGCCAGGGGCAGGTCGGGGTCGGCCCGCGTGCTGAGCACGACGTGCACGTGCGGCGGGAGGTGCTCGACCAGGAAGGTCATGCCCCGGCCCACCTCCTGGTCGCGCACCAGGTGGTAGTCGTCGAGCACCAGCCAGACCTCGTCGGGCACCGCGGCGAGCTCGTTGAGCAGTGCGGTCAGCACCGGGTCGGTCGAGGTGGGCGCGGCCCGCAGCAGGTCCAGCGGGACGGCCCCGAGGCCCGGCACGGCGCCGTCCAGGGCGGTCACCACCCCGGTCCAGAACGACACCGGGTCGTCGTCGGACGCGTCGAGCGACAGCCATGCGACGCGCCGGTCGTCGGTCGTCGGCCCGAGCCAGGAGGCGAGCAGGGTCGTCTTGCCGAAGCCCGCCGGGGCCGACACCAGGGTCAGCCGGCCGTCGCCGCCCAGCCGGTCGACCAGTCTCGGGCGGGCCACCAGGCCGCGGCGCAGGCGCGGGACGTAGAGCTTGGTCGCCACCAGCGGTCGTGTCACGTGTTCCTCCACCAACCACCGTCTCGTCAGGCCGAGCCCCACCGTACGCGCCCCCACCCGACCCTCCGACGACACCCGGGCAGGTGGCGACCACGGCGTTACGCCCGCGACCCGGCATCCTGCTCGTCGGTTCGTCGATTCGTCGGCTCGTCGGTTCGTCACCGGCATCCGGTCAGGAATCGAGAAGCGGGCCCGGTGGGCGCGGGCCTAGCCTTCAGCGAGAGGTCGGAGCGAGCCGGCCACGTCGAGAGGGAGAGCGATGACCGCCACGGACAGCGAGACCGGGTTCAGCGCGCAGGAGCGCGCCGCGATGAAGGAGCGCGCCGCCGAGCTGCGCGCCGAGGGCAAGAAGGGCGCCAAGA
>DASSQL010000146.1:0-5255 GCA_035702525.1 Ornithinibacter sp.
CCCGTTGCCTGCCGCGAGTCGCCCTCCACGATCTGGGCCGCCGGCCAGCCATGCGCTGCGGCGCCCACGTGGGCTCCCAATGATCGGCCGTATCGAGGCCATCCACGAGCGAGGGGAAGGATCCTTCGTGACAGACACCACCACTCTCGAGGCGACGTCGGGCACCAGCCCGCGCCGCTCCGGAGCACTCACCGCGATGCGGCTCGCAGAGCTCCAGGGGCTCGCATCGAGCATGGGCATCAGCGGCACCGCCAAGATGCGCAAGGGCGACCTGGTCGCCGCCATCAAGGCGCGCCAGAACGGCGAGAGCGGCCCGGCCAGCACCGGTGAGCCGCGCCGGGCCCGCCGCGACGCCGGCGTGGCCACCCCCGCCGCCGACGCCACCGGTGAGGACCGGGCGCCGCGCACCGAGCAGCCCGAGACGCCGGCGCGCGAGGAGCGCGAGAGCCGTCAGGACCGCGCCGAGCGCCAGGAGCGCACCGAGAACCGGGACGCCGACCGCGTCGCCAACCACGAGCGGCAGGACCGCCAGGACCGCCAGGAGCGCGCCGCCGGCAACCGCCAGGAGCGCGCCGAGAACCACGACGGCGACCGCGGTGACCAGCAGGAGCGCCAGGACCGCCAGGAGCGCACCGACGGCGCCCGAGCCGACCGCGCCGCCGACCACCGCCAGGGCGGCCAGAACCAGAACGCCACCCAGAACCGCACCGCCCCGCAGACCCAGCAGGGCCAGCAGGGCCAGGGCGGTCAGCAGGGCCAGGGCGGCTTCGACGACGAGGAGGGCCGCGGCGGTCGCCGTCGGCGCAACCGTGGTCGCAACCGCGACAAGCGCCGCACGCCGGGCGAGCCCGGCGAGATCCGGGTCGAGGAGTCGCAGCCGCAGATCGCCGAGGACGACGTCCTGGTGCCCGTGGCCGGCATCCTCGACATCCTCGACAACTACGCCTTCGTGCGCACCACCGGCTACCTGCCCGGCAGCAGCGACATCTACGTGCCGCTGCAGATGGTCAAGCGGCACGGGCTGCGCAAGGGCGACGCCGTCACCGGCTCGATCAAGGCGACCCGCGAGGGCGAGGAGCCGCAGCAGCAGGCCGTGGGCGGGCGCAACAGCCGCGCCAAGTTCACCCCGCTGGCGCGCCTCGACACGATCAACGGCCAGACCCCCGACGACGCCCGCAAGCGCCCGGAGTTCGGCAAGCTGACCCCGCTCTACCCGCAGGACCGCCTGCGGCTCGAGACCGAGCAGAGCATCATCACGACGCGGATCATCGACCTCGTCGCCCCGATCGGCAAGGGCCAGCGCGGCCTCATCGTCGCCCCGGCCAAGGCCGGCAAGACGATGGTCATGCAGGCGCTCGCGAACGCCATCACCACCAACAACCCCGAGTGCCACCTCATGGTCGTGCTGGTCGACGAGCGTCCCGAGGAGGTCACCGACATGCAGCGCGCCGTCAAGGGCGAGGTCATCTCCTCGACCTTCGACCGGCCCGCCGAAGACCACACCACGGTGGCCGAGCTCGCGATCGAGCGGGCCAAGCGGCTCGTCGAGATGGGCCACGACGTCGTGGTGCTGCTCGACTCGATCACCAAGCTCGGTCGCGCCTACAACCTCGCGGCCCCCGCGAGCGGGCGCATCCTGTCCGGTGGTGTCGACTCGGCCGCGCTGTACCCGCCGAAGAAGTTCTTCGGGGCCGCGCGCAACATCGAGAACGGCGGCTCGCTCACCATCCTGGCCACCGCGCTCGTCGAGACCGGCTCGCGGATGGACGAGGTGATCTTCGAGGAGTTCAAGGGCACCGGCAACATGGAGCTCAAGCTCGACCGCCAGCTCGCGAACCGCCGCATCTTCCCCGCGGTCGACGTGAACAACTCGGGCACCCGCAAGGAGGAGATCCTCCTCGCCCCCGAAGAGCTGCGGATCATGTGGAAGCTGCGTCGCGTGCTCGCGGCGCTGGACTCCCAGCAGGGCATCGAGCTGCTGCTCGACCGGCTGCGCAAGACCAAGACGAACTACGAGTTCCTCACCCAGGTGCAGCAGACCGCCACGATCAAGCTGGACGACGACAACGACATGTGACGTCGCCCCGACGACAGTAGAGAACACGCCGCCTCCCGAGCAGGGAGGCGGCGTGTTCTCTGCTCTCGACCGGGAGGGGTGCCGTCAGCGGGGGACCGGCAGGACCATCGCCTCGAAGCCGCGCACGGTGAAACCCCGTTTCGTGTAGATCCGCGCCCCGGCATCGGTGGCGAACAGGTCGACCCGTCGCACCTGCGTCTGCTCGACGAACCAGCGGAGCAGGTCGTCGGTGCAGGCCGCGGCCAGCCCTCGCCCGCGGTGCTCGGCAACGGTGGCGACGTTCGAGATCAGCCCCACCGAGCCGGTGACC
The DNA here is from genome assembly GCA_035702525.1 of Ornithinibacter sp. Taxonomy (GTDB): domain Bacteria; phylum Actinomycetota; class Actinomycetes; order Actinomycetales; family Dermatophilaceae; genus Fodinibacter. The sequence goes on from DASSQL010000146.1 coordinate 2,388, forward strand.
GTGGTGGGGCCGGGGATGAGGGCGGTCACCTCCCCGACGGCGCACGAGACGACGTGCCCCTCGGCCTCGGCGACCACGATGCGTGACCGCGGGTCGGCCACCGTCTCGGTGAACCAGTCGTGGGCGGCGCGCCGCCAGACCGGGTCGGCAATCGCGGCGGCCGGGGTGCCCATGCCCTCGAACATCACCGCCCGCAGCTCGACCAGTGCGGCGGCGTCGGCCGCGGTCGCGACCCGCACCACCGCATCCGGGGTCATCGGCGCGGGCCGAGCGCGAGGCGACGACGGGTCTCGGCGCGGCCCTCGGGGGAGTCGGGGAGGTCCCACCACGACTCGACCCACCAGGTGGCGCCGGCGTCGGCCCACTGCTGCACCGGCGGGCGCACCGAGCCGAAGTCGCCGTGGCTGTCGCCCTCGACCACCACGTCGTAGTCGTCCATGCCCCGGCCGGCGTCGGCGCGCAGCGACCCGATGCGATCGACGATCTCGCGCAGCGACTCGGGGGTGAGGTGCGACCCGGGGTTCTCGAGGGTGCCCCCGGCAGCCGCGGGGAAGACGCCCTGCCAGCGGGCGGCCCGCTCGAGCGAGCGCTGGCGTGGGCGGCCGGGGACCAGCGCGCCGACGCACCAGACCGGCGGGTGGGGGCGCTGGACCGGCATGGGCGGGATGAGCTCGGGCACCGGTCGCGCGCTGAAGTGCTCGCCGGAGTACTCGAACGGCTGCCCGCCCATCAGCCCGGCGTAGACGTCGAGCACCTCGTCGAGCTTCCTGGCGCGCACGGCCCGGCCCTCGTCGGGCTCGAACGCCAGCCAGTTGCCGTGCAGGGCGCCGAGGCCCACGCCGAGCGTGACCCGCCCCCCGGAGAGCCGGTCGACCGACGCCACCCGGGAGGCGAGGTCCCAGGGCCGGTATCGCGCGGCCGGCGTGAGCAGGGTGCCCAGGCGCACCCGCTCGGTGACCATCGACGCGGCGGCCAGGGTGGCCCAGGCGTCCTGGCCCCACACGGCCTCCCAGGAGAACACCATGTCCCAGCCGGCGGCCTCGGCCACCGTGGCGAGCTCGGTGAACTCACGCTCGTCGGCAAACGGGATGACCGCTCCGTACCTCATGCCCGGTCACGCTACCGACCCGGTGCGACAGCGGCGGGCCGCAGAACCTGGGCCTGCAGGGCCCGATCCGGCTCATCGTCCGTTCGGACACCACGGAGCCTGCCGTTCGGTCCGTTTCAGGACCAAACGCTGTCGCCCGGCGTGTCGCCTTCCCTAGTGTGACGCCCACCTGAGTAGTGGCTGAGAGAGGAGGTCGTGGTGCAGTTGCCGACATGTCGCCCCCGTGCGGTCGTCGCGGACGACGACCCCGACATCCGCGACCTCGTCGCGTTCAAGCTCACCCAGGCCGGGTTCGACGTCACCTGTGTCGGTGACGGGCTGGAGGCCTGGGACGTCTTCGTCGACTCCCCGCCGGACGTCTTCGTGCTCGACGTGATGATGCCCTGCCTGTCCGGCCTCGACCTCCTCGTCAAGGTCCGTGAGGCCGCGCAGTACCGCATCCCGGTGCTGCTGCTGAGCGGCCGCGCCCGTGACGCGGACATCGACGCGGGGTTCGCGGCCGGTGCCGACGACTACCTGGTCAAGCCGTTCAGCCCGCGCGAGCTGGTGCACCGGGTGAACGGCATCCTGGCGCGACCTGCCGCATGACCCTTCACCTGACCCTGGCCGGCCTGATCACCCTCGCCTGGGTGCTCACCACCGTGGCCTGCGTGGTCATGGGGGTGCTCGTCGTCGCGGTCAAGAGCGAGCGCCACCTCGGCCAGCGGAGCAAGGAGCGCAGGCTGGCGCCGCTGCGCACCGACGTGCTGCTCGTCGCGACCGGCGAGGACACCGAGGACGGCGAGGCGCTGGCCCGGCTGACGGCGGTGACGGGACGCGCACGACGCGACCTGCACGGCCTCGTCGTGCAGCTGCTCGGCAAGGTGCGCGGCGAGCCGGCCGAGCAGCTGGTCGAGCTGCTCCGCGAGCACGGCGCCCTGCGCGAGGCCGCGCGCCGCACCCGCAGCCTCCTTCCGTCGCGGCGGGTGCGGGGGCTGCACCTCATCGGGTGCTGCCGCGACCTGGACGGGCTGGATGCCGCGATCACCGCACTGGGCGACCGCTCACGCCGGGTGCGCAGCCAGGCCGTGCGCACCGTCGGGCAGGTGGGCGACCCGCGCGCGGCACGCCCGCTGCTGCACGCGCTGCGCCGCGACGGGGTGCACCTCGGCGACGCGGCCGAGGCACTGGTCGGCATGGGCTACGGCATCTCGCCGGCCCTGCTGTGGGCGCTCGAAGAGGGCCACCCCCGGGCCCGTACCGTGGCGGCGCACCTGTGCGGCATCGGCGGTGTGCGCGCCGCGGCACCGCTGCTCGTGACCCTGCTCGAGTCGCACGACGACCCGACCGTCGCCGCGGCTGCGGCCGCCGCCCTCGGCAAGGTCGGCCGTCCCCAGGACGCCGGCGCGCTGTCGGCGGCCACCTTGCACTTCTTCCCCTTCGAGGTGCGCCACGCGTCCATCGAGGCGCTCGGCGAGCTCGGGGTCGGGGCCGCGGTGCCCGTGCTGACCCGCCACCTCGGCGACCCGAGCTCGCAGGTGGCCGAGGCAGCCGCCACCTCGCTGATCGCCCTCGGGCCCCCCGGACGCCGCGCGGTCGTCGAGCACGAGCTCGTGCCCGCTGCCGGCACCGCCCTCGCGCTCGCGCGCCTGAAGGGGGTGTCGGTCTGAGCGGGTCCGGGGTCTACGACGTGGTCCACGACGTCCTCGAGCTGGTCTTCACCCTCACGGCGCCGCTGATCCTGACCTACTTCCTGCTCATCAACAGCTCCTACCTGGCCC
>DASSQL010000147.1:0-5965 GCA_035702525.1 Ornithinibacter sp.
ACCGGCACGACCACGGTCCACAGCGCCGCCGGGATGCTGGCGCCGCAGCCGAGCGCGGTCAGCACCAGGGCCGGCCCCGGGAGCACGCCCTCGAGGATGGTGCCGGCGAGCACGAGCAGCCCACCCCCGACGAGCACCCCCACGGGCAGCAGCACCCCGGTCTCCACACCGCGTGCGCGATCGGCGTCCTCGGTCAACCCGAGGCCGACGAGGAGCGTCGTGACCATCAGCCCGAGCCACGGTGTCCGCGGGCCCATCTGCCCACGGTAGACCTCGGCGGGGGGCCGTGGCGATGGCCGCGCACGCCGGGACCCCCGCCGTCGAAGGTCGGGTCAGAGGGCGCTGGCGGAGAGGAACACCGCGAAGAGCGGGGGCTTCGCGCGCACCAGCTCGAGCCGGCCACCGGCGGCCTCGGCCAGGTCACGGGCCAGCGAGAGCCCCAGCCCGCTGCCCGACGACGACACCGAGCGCTCGAAGATGTGCGGGGCGATGGCGGCGGGCACGCCGTCCCCCTCGTCGGCCACCTCGATGACGACCGACGGCCCGGCCCGGCGTGCGGCGATCTCGACGGTGCCGCGGCCGTACATCAGCGAGTTCTCGAGCAGGGTCGTGAGGATCTGCGCCAGCGCGGTCGGGGTGGCCCGGATGCCGAGGCCGCGCTCGCCGCTCACGTGGATGCTGCGCCGGGCCCCCGCGAAGGCCGGCTGCCACTCGCGCTGCAGCGAGGCCAGCACCGAGTCGAGCGAGACGGCCGGGTTGGTCTCGGTGCCGCTGCGGGTGCGGCTCATCAGGTCGTCGACGACCCTCGCGAGCCGCTCGACCTGCTCCATCGCGATGTTCGCCTCCTCCTCGACGACCTCGAGGTCGTCGGTGCTGGCGATCTCCTCCAGGCGCATGAGCAGGGCGGTCAGGGGGGTGCGCAGCTGGTGCGACGCGTCGGCCGCGAAGTCGCGCTCGGACGCCAGTCGCTTGGCCCCCTGCTGCGCGCCGCGGGCCAGGGCGGCGTCGAGCCGGTCGACCTCCTCGATGCCGGAGCGCAGCGGCACCGGGCGCGGGTCGCCGGGGCCGAGCCGCTCGGCGCGCTCGCCGAGGGTGGCGAGGAAGTGGGCGAGGCGGGTCGCCCGGCGGTCGGCCATCAGGGCGGCGATCGCCAGGGCGACGCCACCGGCCACGAGCACGGCGGCGGCGAGCGCCCCGATGACGACGGGGACCGGTGGGGTGCCGGCGAACGTCTGGTCGGATGGCGGGGCGAGGGACTTCAGCGGGTCGCCCGGCCAGAGCAGCAGGGCGCCGACGGCCACCCCGACGAGCACCGCGGTGATGGCCACCGCCTGGGCGACGGTGACGACGAGCAGTCGCCGCACGCCGGCCTCAGTCCTCCGGGGCGTCGAAACGGAACCCGACCCCACGGATGGTGGTGATGTAGCTGGGGTGCGAGGCGTCGTCGCCGAGCTTCCGGCGCAGCACCGAGATGTGCATGTCGAGCGTCTTGGTCGAGCCGTACCAGGCGCTGTCCCAGACGTCGCGCATCAGCTTCTCGCGGGAGACGACCTTGCCCTCGTTGGCGACGAGCACCTTGAGCAGCTCGAACTCCTTGCCGGTGAGCGCGACCTCCTGGCCGTTGAGGAAGACGCGGCGACCCTCGGGGTCGATCTTGACCAGTGCCTCGGGGGCCGGAGATTCGACCACGCCACGCCGGAGCAGGGCTCGCGCCCGGGCCAGCAGCTCGGCGAGCCGGAACGGTTTGGTGACGTAGTCGTCGGCGCCGGCATCCAGCCCGACGACGGTGTCGACCTCGTCGGCGCGGGCCGTCAGCACGAGCACCGGCACGGTGCTGCCCTCCTGCCGCAGCCGGCGGCACACCTCCAGACCATCCATCTTCGGCAGGCCGAGGTCGAGGACCAGCAGGTCAGGCGACCGCAGGGCCTCCTCCAGGGCCGAGACGCCGTCAGTGCACACGTCGACGTCGTAGCCCTCGCGCCGGAGCGCGCGGGCCAACGGGTCCGAGATCGCGGGGTCGTCCTCCGCGAGGAGCACCTTGGTCATGGGCCCGATCGTAGTCACGCCGACCCCTCTGACGGCGGAGGGCGACGTCCGCCGGGTGCGCGTTGCAGCTCGTGGAGCGTCACGACGCCGATCCCGCGCAGGATCCGTCGCCGCCGTTCGATGGCCGAGAACCCCGACACCTCGCCGAGCACGCGCGCCATGTCGTCGTCGACGTAGACGTGGCCCGACGGGGTCACCGCGGTGATCCGGCTGGCCTTGTTGACCGTCATCCCGAAGACGTCGCCGAGCCGCGAGACCACCCGGCCGTGGGCCAGCCCGACCCGCACCGGCGGCAGCAGCTCGTCCTCGGCCATGGCGTCGACCAGGTCGAGGGCGATGGCGGATGCCGCGGCCGCCTCGGTGTGCACGAAGAGCACCTCGTCGCCCACCGTCTTGATGACCCGGCCCCCGTGCTCGGTGATCACGTCGCTGGCGAGCAGCTCGAAGCGCTGCACCAGCCGCGCGAGCTGCCGCTCGCTCATCCGCCGGACGAAGCTCGTGAACGAGACCAGGTCGGCGAATCCGACGACCCGGATCGGGGCGGAGGGGTCGGAGTGCACGGCCGGGTCGGCATCCGCGAGCATGCGGGCGATGGCGTTGGTGAGGTGACGGCGCCAGACGTAGACCAGGAGCGGCTCGATCTCGGTGGAGATCCCCGCCAAGAGCTCAGCGGCCTCGGCGGCCACCTGCGGCTCCGGCACCGATCGGCTGTCGCGCCCCTCGAGCTCCTCGGAGAACGGCGAGGTGAGCGACTCGGCGACGAGCTGGGTCTGCCAGACGGCCAGCCGGTCGGCGGTGCGGGCGAAGGCGCGGGTCATGCCCAGCGCGAGGTCCTCGCTGACCCGGCCCTCGCTGATGATCCGGGCCACCCGGCTGAGCGCCTGGGTGTCGGCCTCGGTGAACATCGCGTCCTCGTCCCCGACGTTCTGGAAGCCCATCGCGTGCCAGAACCGCCGGGCGGTGACGGGCTCCACGCCCGCACCCTCGGACACCTCGCGCCGCCCCATCGAGGCCGGTCGACCGAGCAGCATCCGCTCGACCCGCTCGGCCACGTCGTCCGGGGCGACCGCAGCACGACCGGAGTCGTCGAGCAGCCCGCTCGGCTCGACGGCGCCCGCGTCCGCGCCGGTCGCGGTGCCCTCGTCGGCGGCTGCGGGCAGGCCGAGATCCTCCACGGGCATCGAGGCTCCTCTCGGACGGGTCAGCGTGCCCGGACGTGGACCACGTCGCCGGCGGACACGGCAGTCACGCCCTCGCCGGAGCGCACGGTCAGTCTGCCTGCATCGTCGACCCCTGTCGCGACACCGTGACGGACCGTCCCACCCGGTTCGTGCACCTCGACCTCGCGCCCCACCGTCGCGCAGGTGGCGACGTAGGCGGTCTGGGCGGCGCCGCCGGGGCCGGTGTCCTCCGCGAGCACCCGGGCGAGGTGCACGAGGTAGGCCGTGAGCAGGGCCGCGCGGTCGACCCCCGGGGCGCCCGCGGCCCGCAGCGAGGTGGCCGTGTCGAGCGGCAGGTCGGCACGAGCGGTGTCGACGTTGAGGCCCATCCCGACCACGACGCCCGCCTCGGTCCACTCGCAGAGCAGGCCGGCCAGCTTGCGGTCGTCGTCGCCGGGGACGAGCACGTCGTTGGGCCACTTCAGCGCGGTGACCACACCGGCGACCTCATCGACCGCGCGGTGCACGGCAAGACCGGCGAGCAGCGGCACCCACGAGGCACCGGACGCCGGGGGCGGCACCAGCACCGAGACCGCCAGGCTGCTGCCGGGGGTCGTCGTCCACGCCCGACCGAGGCGACCGCGGCCGGCATCCTGCACCTCCGCGACCACCACGCGCCAGGTCGCGGGCCGGGCCCTGACCTCGTCGTTGGTCGACCCCAGGCGGTCGAAGACCTCCACGGGACCCCACGGTGCGCCGGGTGTGACGGATCGCTCGCCGAGCGGTAGGGATCGGTGCATCTCGTCCACGAGGGCAAGGCTAGGCTCGGAGCATGTCCAAGAGCGACACCCAGTCCATCGGCGGCACCGACGTCCCGAAGGACATCGACACCTCCACGACGGCGGGCAAGCTCGCGGACCTGAAGCGCCGGGTCACCGAGGTCGCCGGAGCCGGCTCCGAACGTGCCGTCGAGAAGCAGCACGCCCGCGGCAAGAAGACCGCCCGCGAGCGCCTCGAGCTGCTGCTCGACGAGGGCACCTTCGTCGAGATGGACAAGTACGCGCGGCACCGCTCGGTCGCCTTCGGCGGGGACAAGAACCGCCCGTACGGCGACGGGGTCGTCACCGGCTACGGCACGGTCGACGGCCGCACCGTCGCGGTGTTCGCCCAGGACTTCACCGTCTTCGGCGGCTCCCTGGGCGAGGTGTTCGGCGAGAAGATCGTCAAGATCATGGACTTCGCGATGAAGGTCGGCTGCCCGGTCGTCGGGCTGAACGACTCGGGCGGCGCCCGCATCCAGGAGGGTGTGGTCTCGCTCGGGCTGTACGGCGAGATCTTCCGCCGCAACGTGCACGCGTCGGGCGTCATCCCGCAGATCTCGCTGATCATGGGCCCGTGCGCCGGCGGCGCGGTCTACTCCCCCGCGGTCACCGACTTCACCGTCATGGTCGACAAGACCTCGCACATGTTCATCACCGGCCCCGACGTGATCAAGACCGTCACCGGTGAGGACGTCGGCTTCGAGGAGCTCGGCGGCGCGCGCACGCACAACACCAAGTCGGGTGTCGCGCACTACATGGGCACCGACGAGGACGACGCCGTCGAGTACGTCAGGGCGCTGCTGTCGTACCTGCCGTCGAACAACATGGAGGACCCGCCGGTCTTCGGCGACGAGAACGACCTCGAGGTCTCCGACGACGACCGCTTCCTCGACACGATCATCCCGGACAGCCCCAACGTCCCCTACGACATGCACCAGGTCATCGAGAAGATCGTCGACGACGGCGAGTTCCTCGAGGTCATGCCACTGTTCGCGCCGAACATCATCGTCGGCTTCGGGCGGGTCGAGGGCCGCTCGGTCGGGGTCGTCGCCAACAACCCGATGCAGTTCGCCGGCACGCTCGACATCGACGCCTCCGAGAAGGCCGCCCGGTTCGTGCGCACCTGCGACTGCTTCAACGTGCCGATCCTGACCTTCGTCGACGTGCCGGGCTTCCTGCCGGGCACCCACCAGGAGTGGGACGGCATCATCCGCCGGGGCGCGAAGCTCATCTACGCGTACTCCGAGGCCACCGTCCCGCTGGTCACCGTGATCACCCGCAAGGCCTACGGCGGCGCGTACGACGTCATGGGGTCCAAGCACCTCGGCGCCGACATCAACCTCGCCTGGCCGACCGCGCAGATCGCCGTGATGGGCGCGCAGGGTGCGGTCAACATCCTCTACCGCAAGGAGCTGGCCAAGACCGCCGAGGCCGGCGGCTCGGTCGAGGAGGCCCGGGCGAACTTCATCAAGCAGTACGAGGACGCCCTGGCCAACCCCTACGTCGCGGCCGAGCGCGGGTACATCGACACCGTCATCACGCCGTCGAACACCCGGCTGAACGTCACCAAGGCCCTGCGGGCGCTGCGCAGCAAGCGCGCGACGCTCCCGCCCAAGAAGCACGGCAACATTCCCCTATGACCTCTTCACAGGCTCAGAGCTCACGGGGCCCGGCCCTGCGATGACCGACGAGACGACCGCCTCCGACGCGACCGAGGCTGCGGCACCGCCCGCGGCCCCGTCGATCGTGGTGCACGGCGACGCGACGCCCGAGCAGCTGGCCGCGCTGGTGGCGGTGCTGTCGGCCGCGTCGGGAGGCGACCAACCGGCATCCGAGGGCTCGACGTCCACCTGGGCCGCGCACTCGGCGGCGATGCGCCACCCGGTGAACCACGGCCCCGGCGCCTGGCGCACCTCCCTGCGCTCCTGACCGGGCTAC
>DASSQL010000148.1:0-3564 GCA_035702525.1 Ornithinibacter sp.
GGCCCTGCGCGGGTGGGCGGCCCGCGCCGGGTGGCTCGCCCTCTGGCGCAGCGCCACCCTCGAGCGGCGCCATGCCCTCGCCGTCGAGGAGCTCGCGGCCGCACGCGAGTCGGGTGACGAGGCCGCCGAGGCGCTGGGGCATGTCGCCCGGGCGGGAACGGCCGTCGAGGAGGGCGACCTCGAGACCTGGCTGGCCGAGGCGGCGGCCGCCGAGTCCATCGCCCGGCGCCGCCGGATGGTCTACGTCGAGTTCGTGCTGCACTTCGTGCGGCTCAACCTCGCCCTGCTCGAGGGTGACGACTCCGCCGCTGAGGCGCACGCCGAGGCCATGCGGACGATGCGCGACGGCATCGCGACGCCGGCCCTGGAGTGGACGGACTTCGGCGTCGCGTACGTCTCTGCGATGTGGCGCCCCGAGCTGGCGGACCACGTGGCCCAGGGGATGTTCGAGTTCTACTCGGCCAACCCCTCCGAGATCGGTCAGGCGCCGCTGCTCCACGTGCTGGCACTCGTGGGTCGCGAGGACGACGTGCGGGCCGAGCTCGCCACCCGGCCGCTCCAGCCCATGATCGACAACTGGTACCTCACCGCCGATGCCGGGGTGCGCGCCATCGTCGCCGCGCTCCTCGGCGACGTGGCACTCGCGCGCAGTGTCGTCGGGCTCCTCCGGCCGGCCACGGGACGGATGGCGGTCTCCGGGATCTCGGTCGTCAGTGGGCCGGTCGACGGCTACCTCGCGCTCGCCCTGGCCGTGGTCGGGGAGCGCGAGGAGGCCACCGCCCTCGCCGACCGGGCCGAGGCGCTGGCGACCCGCTGGGGGATGGTGGCCTACCTGCGGTGGTTCGCCGAGCGCCGCACCCACCTGTCGTTCTAGCCGACCCGTGCATGGTCGGGGAGGCGCTCCGGTGCCGATCAGAGTCGGGCGCCGCCGTCGCCGTAGCGGAACGCGCGCGCCTCGGACCGCTCGAAACGGCGACGGACGAGCGCGTGCAGCACGCGGTAGGGGGCGCCGGCGACGGCGAACATCGCGGCCCGGGCGTCCTCGGGCAGCCCCTCCAGGGCCCAGCCGACGATGAACGGCACGTCGCGCACCGGGTACGACGCCCCGATGGCCTTCTCGACCGCCTGGAACTCCTCGTGGGTCATCACCCGCTGCACCAGCGGCAGCACCACGGTCTCCTCGTGGCGCAGGTGCTCGCCGAGCACCTCGCGCAGGCCGGCGAGCCGGATGTCGAGCGCGTTGCGGTGCTCGTCGCACGGGTGCGCGACGAGCGCGGCGAAGCCGTCACCGATCGCCGTCACCAGCGGGTCGATGTCGGCGTGCTCCTCGGACATGGCGCGCACCTGCGCCAGGTCGGCCTCGGTGCCGCGCGCCTCGACGGCGGTGAGCAGCACCGGCCAGTAGAGGGTGTCCTCCGCCGTGTGGTGGTGGTGCAGCGTGGCGGCGAACCTCGCCCAGCGGTGGGCCAGCGCCTCCCAGGTGTCGTGGTCCCCGAGCGGCGTCGCCCGCACCGACGACGCGAACGCCGCGAGGTCGCGGCGGAAGGCGTGGTGCATGACGTACATCCCGGTGTGGTCGAGGGGCCCCTCGGCCACGTGGGTCTGGCCGGGCAGGTCGAGCTGGGGGTGGTGCGTGGTCGAGGTGGTCGTGCGGGTGGTCATCCGGTTCTCCTGGTGGGTGGGTCGAGCGGGTGGGTCGCGATCTCGCCGGCGCCCGTCCTCGCCTCGTGCGGTCGGTGTCGCACCACCGTGGCGGCCACCTCTTGGGCCCGGCTTGGGTCCGGCCCGCAAGCCCGGGTCAAGCGCCGCGGGCCACCGTCGACCTCGACACCACCACCCAGCCACCGAAGGAGAACCCCGTGTCCCACGCCGACCCGACCACCACCCGCCCCACGACGTCCACCACCCCCGCGAATGACGCGTCGCCGTCGCCGTCGATCCTCGTCCTCGGCGGCACCGGCCTGATGGGCCGAGAGGTGCTCGGCGCGCTGCGCCGCCGCGGCGTCGTGCCTCGCGTCCTGGTCCGGGACCCGGCCCGGCTCACGACCCTCGACGGCGTCGAGCTCCACGTCGGCGACCTGCGCGACCCGGCCTCGCTGCGCCGCGCGATGCACGGCATCCAGGTCGTCTTCCACATCTCGCCGCACGAGGCCGACGAGGTCGAGCTCACCCGCACCGTCGTCGCCGCGTGCGAGGAGAACGGCGCCCGGCTCGTCTTCGCCGGCGTGCACGTCACCGGACGCAACGCGGCACTCGGCTGGCTGGTCCGCCGGTTCTACGGGCTGGTGCTGCCGCGCTACCGCGGCAAGCTCGCGATCGGCCGGATGGTCGAGACGTCGGCGACGAACCCGGTCATCCTCTGCCCGAGCAACTTCATGCAGAACGACGAGGTGCTCCTCGACGTCATCCGCGCAGGCGAGTTCGTGCACCCGTGCCACCCCAAGGGCCTCAACCGCGTCGACCTGCGCGACGTGGGGGAGGCGGCCGCCGCCATCCTGCTCGACCCGAGCACGCCGTCGGGCACCTACCCGGTCGTCGGCCCCCGCGACGTCACCGGTCCCGAGTGCGCCCGGGTGTGGGCGACGGCCCTGGGCCGCCCGGTGCGCTACGCCGGCGACGACGACGAGGCCCTCGAGGCGGCCCTGGCGGCGCACCTCACCGGGTACCGCCACGACGACTGGCTGTCCTCGCTGCGCAAGCTGCGCGGCTTCGAGGTGCACGCCAGCGCGGAGGAGCTCGCGACCACCGAGCGGCTCCTCGGGCGCCCGCCCACCGACTACGCCGAGTTCGTCCGCCGCGTCCTCGCCGAGCACACGACGCCGCGCGAGCACGCGACTGCGGCGGCCCACTGACGGGCCGGGCGCCCGGCATCCCGGGAGGTGGGTCGGTCGGGGGGATGCCGGGCCACGAGGACTAGGCTCGGACCCGAACTCAGTCCCCAACCCCCAGTAGCACCAGGAGTCCGGCGTGGCCAGCATCGAAGCCGTAGGCGCCCGCGAGATCCTCGACTCGCGCGGCAACCCCACCGTCGAGGTCGAGGTCGCCCTCGACGACGGGACGCTCGCCCGTGCCGCAGTCCCCAGCGGCGCCTCCACCGGCGCCTTCGAGGCCGTCGAGCGCCGTGACGGCGACAAGGGCCGCTACCTCGGCAAGGGCGTGCAGAAGGCCGTCGACGCCGTCATCGACGAGCTCGGCCCCAAGCTGCTCGGCTTCGAGGCCAGCGAGCAGCGCCTGGTCGACGCCGAGATGCTCGCCATCGACGGCAGCGCGAACAAGGAGAAGATCGGCGCCAACGCCATCCTGGGTGTCTCGCTCGCCGTGGCCCGCGCCGCCGCCGACTCCGCCGACCTGCCGCTGTTCCGCTACGTCGGTGGCCCGAACGCCCACGTGCTGCCCGTGCCGATGATGAACATCCTCAACGGCGGCAGCCACGCCGACTCCAACGTCGACATCCAGGAGTTCATGATCGCGCCGATCGGCGCCGACAGCTTCCGCGAGGCGCTGCGCTGGGGCGCGGAGGTCTACCACGCGCTCAAGGGCGTGCTCAAGGAGAAGGGCCTGGCC
>DASSQL010000149.1:0-7242 GCA_035702525.1 Ornithinibacter sp.
GAGGTGCCGGTGCTCCCGCTGAACGGGAAGTGGGTGAGTGCCGAGCAGCGTGCGGCGTCAGAGGCGTTCGCCGACTTCGTCGTCCGGGGCAAGCCGCAGGCCGCCCTCCAGACCGCCGGGTGGCGCGCCGCGCGCCTCGACACCTCGGTCACCCCGGCCACCGGCGTCGTCCCCACCGAGCCGCGGTACACCCCGGCGCAGCCGAGCCAGGACGTGCTCGCCCGCACCCTGCAGAACTGGACCGCCCTCGACCGCCGCGGCTCGCTGCTGGTCGTGCTGGACACCTCGGGCTCGATGAAGGAGGAGGTCGGCACGACGGGCAAGACCCGGCTGACCGTGGCCAAGGAGGCCGTGCTCGCCTCGCTGCCGTTCTTCGCCGACCAGGCCTCGGTGGGGCTGTGGACCTTCTCGCGGGCCGCCAAGGGCAACGACTGGACTGCGGTCGTGCCGCTCGGGCGGCTGGACCGCAAGGTCGGCGCCGGCACCGCCCGCGACACCATCGCGTCGAGTGTGCCGCGCATCGGCGCGGACGGCGACACGGCGCTGTACGACACCACGCTGGCCGCGGTCGACGCGGTGCGCAGGTCCTGGCAGCCCGGCCCGAACACCGTGGTGCTGATCAGCGACGGGAAGAACGAGGACCCCGGCAGCCCAGACCTGAAGACCACCCTGGACCGGCTCGTCGACGGCGCCGACCCGGCCCGCCCCGTGGAGGTCGTCACGATCGCACTGGGCTCTGGGGCCGACGCGAAGGCGCTGCGCAACATCGCGGCCACCACGAAGGGCAAGGCGTACACCGCGGCCCGCCCGGAGGACCTCGAGTCGGTCTTCCTCGCCGCGCTCACGGGCTGACCCGCCGGCGCTCACCCGGTGTGGGCGTCGACACCGGCCGCGGTCGGCAGCATGCTGCTGCGATGACGACCAGCCCGGTACCGTCCCGCCTCACCGCCCGCCACTGGCGCACCCGTCGCTCGGCGGCGGTCGCCGGCCTCCTCTTCGCGGTCCTGCTCATCACCGCGATGGTCCTGATGCGGCTCGCCCTGGCCGACGACTCGCTCCAGTCGCTCTCGACGGATGCCGGGAGCCGTCGCCTGGTGCGCTGGAGCCTGCAGCTCGTGCCGTTCGCCGGCATCGCCTTCCTGTGGTTCATCGGGGTGGTGCGCGACCAGCTCGGGGACGTCGAGGACCGGCTGTTCTCGACGGTGTTCCTCGGCAGCGGGCTGCTCTTCCTCGCCATGCTCTTCGCGGGTGCGGCCTCGTCGAGCAGCGTGCTCGAGCTGTCGACCAGGCCCACGCCCAGCGTCGAGGTGTGGGCCTACGGCCGGGACAGCACCCAGACGCTGGTGTCGGTCTACGCCATGCGGATGGCGGCCGTCTTCACGCTGTCGGTGAGCACGGTCGGGCTGCGCACCCGGGCGATCCCGCGCTGGGTCGCCTACCTCGGGTACGTGGTCGCGCTGGTGCTGCTCGTCGCTGCGGGGGAGCACCGGTGGAGCCAGCTGATCTTCCCGCTGTGGGTGCTCGTGCTGAGCCTGGTCATCCTGCTGACCCGGCCGGCCGCGGCCGCCGAGCCCCCGACCGCCGGCGCGGACGCGTAGTCAGCGGGCGTTGCCCCGCGCGTCGCACGGTGGCGAGGCGGTGAGGCCGAGCTCTGCGACCTGGCTGTCGATGATCCGCAGGGAGCGTTCCATGGCGGTGGGCTGCAGCTGGCCGATCCCCTCGCCGTGCGGGTCGTCGAAGAAACCCAGCAGCAGCATCAGGATGCTGATGGTCAACGCGACGGCCCCCATCAGCACGCCCTGCGTCCACGCGCTCTCGCTGCTGTCGGCGAAGAACAGCATGAAGCCGAAGATGACCACGCAGATGGCGTACAGGGCCAGCCACAGCGGCGCCGGGATGATGCCCTCGGCCGTGTGCACCCGGTCGTTGCGGGCCTGCTGCCGGTCGGCGGTCTGGGCCATCCACCGGTCGTAGGCCGACTGCTCGGTGGCGGTCCTGGGCTGCAGGGCGGCGACGGTCGTGAACATCTTGGCGCCCCACGGGTTCAGCGAGTCCTGCGCCTTGCCCTCGGCCACCTGCTGCCACTCGGTGCCGACCACGGAGCGTCCGTAGCAGATCAGCTCGCCGGTCAGCTCGGTCGAGGAGCCGGCCGGCATCAGCTGGGCGGTCTGCACCATCTGGGCCACGGTCGTGGCCTCGCTCTCGGCGCCGGCGCGGGTGTCGTCGTAGGCCTGGAAGGCCAGGAAGATGATGAAGCCGAGCAGCACCGAGAAGCCGGTGGCCAGCACCCCGAAGACCCCGGCGGCCCGGTCGCCGTCCTGGAACCAGCTGCCCGCGGGAGCGCGGCGCCGGGCCAGGAGCATCGCGCCGACCGCCACACCCGTCACCCCGGTGAGGACCAGGACGGAGCGGAGCAGGTTCATGCCCCGGCCGCCTCACCCGGGTAGACGACGCCCACCTGGCGGCGCACCTCGTCCATCGCGGCCATCACCCGGCGGGTGGCGGCCCACGGCATCGACCAGGTCTCGAGCCGGCCGGCGGCCAGCGCCCGGGCGACCTCGGCGGCCTCGTACCGGAAGCCGTGCGTCGAGAACGGCGGCACGAACTCGTCGAGCACGGTGTTGTCCGGCGCGACCAGGCGCACCCGGCTGCCGGCGTTGTAGAAGCGACCCTCGACCTCGAGGCGGGCCGCGGTGCCGACCACCCGGGCGGGGCACGCGGTGGCTCCCGCCATCGAGCACCACAGCTGGGCGACCCCACCGCTCGGGCCGCGTGCCTCGATCGTCGTCGTGGCGTCGACCCCCAGCTCGGTCAGCGTGCCGTGCGCCGTGACGCCGTCGAGCCCACCGAGCACGTGGTCGGCGAACGACACGGGGTAGACCCCGAGGTCGAGCAGCGCCCCACCGGCCAGCTCGGGCTGGGAGAGACGGGCCGGGCCGTCCGGCCAGAGCAGCTGGCCGTGGTCGGCATCGACGATCACGATGTCGCCCAGGGTGCCGGCCTCGACGGTGCGCCGGATGACGTCGTAGTGCGGCAGGTAGCGGCTCCACATCGCCTCGGCGGCGAGCAGCCCTGCGGCAGAGGCGGTCTCGAGCACCTCGTCGGCCTCGCGCAGGCTGCGGGTGAACGCCTTCTCGACGAGCACCGGCTTCCCGGCACGCAGGGCCAGCAGGGCGTGCTCGTGGTGCTCGCTGTGCGGGCTGGCGACGTACACGGCATCCACGTCGGGGTCATCGACCAGCTCGGTGTACGACCCGTGGGCCCGCTCCACGCCGTGCCGGCCGGCGAACTCCTGCGCCCGTTCGAGCGAGCGGGAGCCCACCGCGACGACGCGTGAGCGGGTGCCCTCGTGGACGGCATCCGCGAAGACGTTCGCGATGCCGCCGGGGGCGAGCACGCCCCAGCGGACCGGCGGTGCCTCCATCGGGTCGGGCACGGTGTGGGCGGCGAGCGTCAGCGGTGCGGGCGGCATACGTCGCAGCGTAGGGCCACCGCCCGCTCAGAACCGGCTGGTTGCCTCCGCCACGAGGTCGCCGACGAGTTCGCCGGGGTCGACGTCGAGCCCCTTGCGCACGAACCAGGTCGCCATCGTGGTGGCGTCGCGCTCGAGGAAGTCGAACCCCTGGGGGTTGCCGATGACGTCGACGATCTGCGGCCAGTCGATGATCACCAGGCGCTCCTCGTGGAGCAGCACGTTGTAGGGCGAGAGGTCGCCGTGCGACCACCCGTGGTGCGCCAGGGTGAGCATGGCCGTGCGCAGCTGCTCGAACAGGTCGGCGAGCAGGTCGGGCTCGGGCCGGGTCGAGACCAGGCGAGGGGCCGCCACCGGCGTGTCGCCCGAGGTGTCGCCGACGAACGACATCAGCATCTCGGAGGCGTCGAGCTGCACCGGGTAGGGCACCGGGAGGTCGAGCTCCCAGAGCCGCCCGAGGGCGTCGAACTCGGCCGCTGCCCACTGTCCGGCGATGACCTGCTTGCCGAAGTCGGTGCGCCGGGCCATCGCGCGCATCTCGCGGCTCTTGCGCACCCGGCGGCCCTCGAGGTAGCCGGCGTCGCGGTGGAAGAGCCGGTGGTCGCCGTTGCGGTAGCGCTTGGCGGCCATGGTGCTGACCCGGTCGGTGCCCGGCAGCCAGCGCCGCAGCACGTGGACGTCGGCCTCCTTGCCGGTCTTGAGCACGCCGAGGTCGCTCTCGACGGCGGCGAGCTCGGTGATCACCCAGTCCGGGCGCGGCCTGGGGCCGTGGGTCGACCCGTCCCAGGACGACCAGCGGTCGCCCTCGGGGGGTGCGTCAGGTGAGGTGTCGGTCGAGAAGAGGGCCTGCTTCTCGGGCAGGTGGAACGGCTGGTGTGCCACAGGTGTGCTCCTGGTGGAGGAAGGAAGGGGAGGGCTCGGTGAGGGCCCGGACAGTCGTGGACATGTCGGCCTCCTTCTCTCGTTCCGGTCACGGCGTGGCACGACGGCGGATGCCGTGCGCTCGGTTCCAGCGTGGCGCACCCCGGTGCCCGCTCGCCACCGGTTTTCCGTGGCGGTGAGTTTCCCCGCCGTCACTGTGATGACGCGGAACTTCATGTGTGTCGGGGATCTATCCACGACGTGGCGGAACTTCCGCGCCGTCACTGTGATGACGCGGAACTTCCTGAGCTACGGCAGGCGCTCGACGCGTGCCAGCACCGGCTCGGTCGGGAAGAGCGTGATGAGCGAGCCGACCGGCAGCTGGTCGGAGTCGGCCACCGAGGTGACCCGGTGCTCGCGCAGGATCAGCGCCAGGGCGAGCACCGCCTCGACCAACGAGAAGTGCTGGCCGATGCAGGCGCGCGGGCCGCCGCCGAACGGCATCCAGGCGTACCGGTGCGCGGGTTCGGGGCGGGTACCCGTTCCGGTGAACCGGCTGGGGTCGAACACGAGCGGGTCGACCCAGAAGTCGGGGTGGCGGTGGATGGTCCAGGGCACGACGACGACGTTGCTGCCGGCCGGCACCCGGTGGCCCATCAGCTCGTCCTCCTGCACGGTCAGCCGGCCCATGATCGGCGCCGAGGGGTAGAGCCGCATGGCCTCCTTCAGCACCGCCGTCGTCAGCGGCAGGGCGGCGACCGTCGACGCGGTCGGGTGCTGGTCGCCGAGCACCTCGCGCACCTCGGCGCGCACGCCGTCCTGGAGGTCCTGGTGGCGGCCGAGCAGGTGCAGGGCGAAGGTCAGCGCGATGGCGGTCGTCTCGTGCCCGGCGAGCATGAACAGCAGCACCTGGCTGCGCACCTCGTCGTCGCCGAGCCGCTCGTCACCGTCGCGCGCGGCGAGCAGCAGGCTGAGCAGGTCGGTCTCACCCGTGGTGCGGCCCTCGCGGCGCCCGGCGACGATGGCGTCGCACACGCCGAACAGCTCGTCGCGAGCGGCCCGGCCACGGCGCACCCGGCGGGTGGGGATGCCGGCCGGCAGCCGCACGGCCCCGAGGCCGCGGCGCAGGATGGTGTCGGACACGGCCGGGAACGAGTGGCGCACGTGCGGCAGGACGTCGTCGGCGGAGTCGCCGAAGAGGGCGGCCAGCACGACGCGCAGGGTGAGCCGCTGCATCTGCAGGCCGAGGTCGACCGTGGGGGAGCCGGCGGTGTCCCACTCGCCCACGACGGTCTCGATCTCGTCGACCATGAGGTCGGCGTAGCCGTCGACCGCCGTCTTGGTGAACAGCGGCTGAAGGAAGCGCTTCTGGCGGGTCCAGTCCTCGCCCTCGGCGGTGAGCAGGCCCGGGCCGAGCCAGCGGGCGATCTCGTCGTGCACCTGGTCGCGCTTGGAGTAGGCCCGCCACGAGCTGCCGGACAGCACCCGGGCGGCGCCGTCGGGGTGGTGCACCCACCACACGTCACGGCTCGACCCGGGCGGCCCGACCACCATGTGCACGAGGTCGCCGTGCCGCCGCCACATGCTCTCGGCGTAGTCGACCGCGTTGCGCCGCAGCCCCATGATCGGGGCGAACCGGCCACCGACGACCGGGGGTGGGTCCGCGGCGGGGGTGGACGGGGCGTCGGGGCTCGCGACGGGCGTCATCGCTCAATGGTGACCGGTGTCCGGGGCGGCGTCGAGGGGTGGGAGGACTCACACCGCCGCCGTGGCCACCGACGGGCGGGCCGACGGCATACTCGGGAGGCAGACCCCATCCCCAGCCGAAGGCGGCGATCACGCGTGTCCCGACTCCAGACCACGGACGGCCTCACCGAGGAGCAG
This sequence comes from Ornithinibacter sp., assembly GCA_035702525.1. Classification (GTDB taxonomy): domain Bacteria; phylum Actinomycetota; class Actinomycetes; order Actinomycetales; family Dermatophilaceae; genus Fodinibacter. The sequence continues at coordinate 6,218 of DASSQL010000149.1, forward strand.
CACGAGCTCATCAAGCTCGTGCGCGAGTTCGTCAACGAGCAGATCATCCCGGTCGCGACGGCGCTGGAGCACAAGGACGAGTACCCCACGGACATCGTCGAGGGCATGAAGGAGATGGGGATCTTCGGCCTGATGATCCCCGAGGAGTACGGCGGCCTCGGGGAGTCGCTGCTCACCTACGCCCTGGTCGTCGAGGAGATCGCGCGGGGCTGGATGTCGGTCAGCGGCATCATCAACACGCACTTCATCGTGGCCTACCTGATCCTCCAGCACGGCACCGAGGAGCAGAAGCAGCACTACCTGCCCCGGATGGCGACCGGTGAGGTGCGCGGGGCGTTCTCGATGTCCGAGCCGGGCCTCGGGTCCGACGTCGCGGCGATCCGCACCAAGGCGGTCCGCGAGGGCGACGAGTGGGTCATCACCGGGCAGAAGATGTGGCTGACCAACGGCGGCTCGGCCAACCTGGTCGCGGTGCTCGTGCGCACCGACCTCGGCGAGAGCGACAGCCCGTACAAGAACATGTCGACCTTCCTCATCGACAAGACCTCAGGCTTCGGCGAGACCGCCCAGGGCGTCACGGTGCCCGGCAAGATCGAGAAGATGGGCTACAAGGGCGTCGACACCACCGAGCTCATCTTCGAGGGGCACCGCACCAGCGACGCCCAGCTGCTCGGTGGGGTGCCGGGCAAGGGCTTCTACCAGATGATGGACGGCGTCGAGGTGGGCCGCGTCAACGTCGCCGCCCGCGCCTGCGGCCTGTCGATGCGGGCCTTCGAGCTCGGCATCGCCTACTCGCAGCAGCGCGAGACGTTCGGCAAGAAGATCGCCGAGCACCAGGGCATCCTGTTCCGGCTCGCCGACATGGCGACCATGGTCGAGGCCAGCCACCAGATGATGGTCAAGGCTGCGCGGCTCAAGGACGCCGGCGAGCGCAACGACCTCGAGGCCGGGATGGCGAAGTACCTCGCCTCGGAGAACTGCGCGAACGTCGTCGAGCAGAGCTTCCGCATCCACGGCGGCTACGG
>DASSQL010000150.1:0-13142 GCA_035702525.1 Ornithinibacter sp.
GCGGCCAACCCACCACCAGGCAGAGCCCTCAGAGCGCGTTGGCCACCCCGACCACGGACAACGTGGCGCGACCGATCTCGCGCTCCTCGTCGGTGGGCACGACCCACACCGGCGCCGACGACTCCCCTGACGACACCAGCCGCTCCGCCGGCCCCTCGGCATTCGCCACCACGTCGAGCTGCAACCCGAGCACACCCAACCCGTCGACGACGGCCGCCCGCACCACGGGGCTCCGCTCCCCGATGCCACCGGTGAACGCCAGCGCGTCGAGCCGCCCGAGCACGGCCGCGTACGCGCCGACGTACTTGCGGATGCGGTGCACGGTCACGTCGAAGGCCAGGGCGGCCTCGGCGTCGCCCGCGGCCCGTCGCTCCTCGAGAGCCCGGAAGTCCGACACCCCCGACAACCCGAGCAGCCCGCTCTCGCGGTTGAGCGAGCGGTCGTAGTCCTCCGCGGACATCCCCGCCACCCGTGCCAGGTACCCCGCCAGCGCCGGGTCGACGTCGCCGGAGCGCGTCCCCATGACCAGCCCCTCGGCCGGCGACAACCCCATCGACGTCTCCACGCTCCGACCACCGTCCACGGCACACGCGCTGGCGCCGTTGCCGAGGTGAAGCACGACCATCCGCACGTCCTCGACCTCCCGGCCGAGCAGCGCCGCCGTGCGGCGGGACACCCACGCGTACGAGCTGCCGTGGAAGCCGTACCGGCGCACGTGGTGCTCGTCGCGCCAGGAGCGCGGCACCGCGTAGGTGTACGCCTCCGGGGGCAGCGTGCGGTGGAACCCGGTGTCGAACACGGCGACGTGCGGGATGCCGGGGAACGCGGCCTGGGCGCGGACGATCCCCTCGACGTTGGCCGGGTTGTGCAACGGGGCCAGCGGCGAGAGGGTGCGCAGCGCCGAGACGACGTCGTCGTCGACCACGACCGGTTCGGTGAAGCGGCGCCCACCGTGCACGACCCGGTGCCCCACCGCCACGAGGTCGTCGTCGTCGACCCGGGGGCCGTGCTCGGCCAGGGCGGCGCGGGCGGCCGCGAACGCGGCGCCGTGGTCGGGGCAGTCCAGGCCGGTCTCGTGGCGCCGCCCGTCGGTCTCGTGACGGTGCCGGCTCGCGCCGCCGATCTCCGACACCAGCCCCACCGCGACGGTGAGACCGCTCGAGGCGTCGATCAGCTGGTACTTCAGCGACGAGGAGCCGGCGTTGACGACGAGCACGTGCGGACGTGCGGTCATGCCGAGCCGCCCTGCACGGCGGTGATGGCCACCGTGTTGACGATGTCGCGTACGAGGGCGCCCCGAGACAGGTCGTTGACCGGCCGGTTCAGGCCCTGCAGCACCGGCCCGATCGCGACCGCGTCGGCACTGCGCTGCACCGCCTTGTAGGTGTTGTTGCCGGTGTTCAGGTCGGGGAAGACGAGCACCGTCGCCCGCCCGGCGACCGCGCTGTCCTTGAGCTTGGTGCGGGCGACCCGCGGGTCGACGGCCGCGTCGTACTGGATCGGCCCCTCGACGAGCAGCCCTGGCGCCCGCTCCCGGACCAGGGCCGTGGCGGCGCGCACCTTCTCGACGTCGGCGCCGGTGCCCGACGCCCCCGTCGAGTACGAGAGCATCGCCACGCGCGGCTCGATGCCGAAGCGCTCTGCGGTCTGTGCCGACGAGATCGCGATGTCGGCGAGCTGCTCCGCGGTCGGGTCGGGGTTGACGGCGCAGTCGCCGTAGACGAGCACCCGGTCGGCCAGGCACATGATGAACACACTGGACACGACCGAGACACCCGGTGCGGTACGCACCACCTCGAGGGCGGGCCGGATGGTGTGCGCCGTCGTCGTGACGCAACCGGAGACCATGCCGTCGGCCAGGCCGGCGTGCACCATCATCGTGCCGAAGTAGGACGGGTCGACGACCCGGTCGTAGGCCAGGTCGACCGTGACGCCCTTGTGCACCCGCAGCTCGGCATAGTCGGCGGCGAACTTCTCGCGCCACGGGCTGGTCGCGGGGTCGACGATCGCCGCCCCGTCGATGTCGACTCCGAGCTGTCCGGCCTTGGCCCGGATCTCGCCCTCGTCACCGAGCAGGGTCAGCCGGGCGATGCCGCGCGAGAGCACCTGGTCGGCGGCGCGCAGGATGCGCTCCTCAGCGCCCTCGGGCAGCACGATGTGGGCACCTGCGTCCCGGGCCCGCTCGACGAGGTCGTGCTCGAACATCAGCGGGGTCACGGCACCCTCCGCGGCGCCGATGCCCTCACCGACCAGCTCGTCGAGGTCGGCGTCGTCGGTCTGGTCGAGCAGCGCCACGGCCGCCCGGATCTTGCGCGCGGACTCGGCGGTGATCCGGCCCTCGACCCGGTCGAGGGCCGACGCGGTCGCCATCGTGCCCTGGCGGGCCGACACGATCGGCAGCCGCACGTCGAGTCCGGCGATCAGCAGGTCGACCTGCGGCGAGAGCTGGAAGCCGCCGTTCAGCACCACGCCCGACAGACTCGGCAGGGTGCGCGCGTGGTGGGCGAGGAGGACACCGAGCACCACGTCGTCACGGTCGCCCGGCACGATCACGGTGGCCCCCTCGAAGAGCCGGTCGATGACGTGCGGCATCGACATCGCGGCGACGACCAGCCCGAGGCTCTCGCGGTCGAGCAGTTCGGCGTCGCCGTGCACGAGCACGCCGTCGCACGCCGTCACGAGGTCGGCCACGGTGGGCGCGCGCAGCAGGGCCGACTCGGGCAGCGCCCAGACCGGCACCGCGCCGAGCCGCCCGCGCACCGCGAGCAGCACGTCGTCGTGGCCGCCCTCCGGCACCTGGTTGACCACGACGCCGGCCACGTGCGCGTGGCCCGCGCGAGCCGCGAACACGGCTGCCGACACGCTGGCCGCGAGCTCCCGGGTGTCGCGGTCGCGGGCCGGGGCGACGAGCACCAGCGGGGTGCCCAGGTCGGCGGCGATCGTGGCGTTGGTCGCGAACTCGGTCGGGGCGGCGACGTCGGTGAAGTCGGACCCGACCACCAGCACGACGTCGTGGCCCTGGGCGATCTCGTGGTAGCGGTCGACGACCCGGCCGAGGGCGGCGGCGGGGTCGGCGTGCAGGGCGTCGTGGGTGACGCCCCAGGCCTGCTCCGCGGTGAGGTCGGTGGGCGCCTCCTGGAGCAGCACCCGCAGCAGCTCGTCGGGGGCGCCGCCCCGCACGATCGGCCGGAACACCCCGACCCTGGCGTGGCGTCTGGCCAGCCGCGCGACCAGCCCCACGGCGACGGCCGACTTGCCGGACCTCGCCTCGGTACCGGCGAGGTAGAGCCCTCTCACGAGCGTGGTCTCGACGTCGTGGCTGCCGTGCAGGTCATGCTCATGCCCCAACCCAACTCTGCTGGACGTTCACGGGCAACTCAGGCGAACCTGAGCGGAACCGGCTTCCCGACACCACAGCGCCGGCTCGGCCCCGCCGGGCGGGACCGAGCCGGTCACGGGTGTCGGGAGGGCGGTCAGCCCTGCTCGACCTCGTCGGCGATGGCGTGGATGTCCTTGGCCACGACGTCGTTGACGGCGTGCTCGACGATGCCGTTGGCCTTGGCCAGGGCCTCGCGGATCTCGACGGCACCCGGGTCGGAGACGAGGGCGACGATGCCCGAGTGGCCGGGGGCCACCGCGTCCGAGAGGTCCTTCTCGAGCCCGATCTTGTCGTGCAGCTGGTGGGCCTTGCCCAGCGCGGCTCCGCCGGCGCCCAGCGCCACGGCGCTGCCGATGATCGACGGCGGGAAGACCAGGCCGAGGGCCGCACCACCGACGAGGCCCCACTTCAGGCCCTTCTTGGTGGAGTGGTCGGTGACCTTCTCGATCTCCAGCTTGCCGTCGGCGTCGCGGTTGACGACGAGGACGCCGTCGATCGCGAAGTGACGACCGTCCTCGAGCGACTTCAGGGCCTCGTACGCCTCGTGGGCGGCGGAGGTGTCGTTGAAGTCGGCGATGAACAGGGTGCGCGCGCCGTCACTCACGGCGGCGACGTCGGCGGTGAGCTCGGTGGGGGTCTCGTCGGACATCGGGTTCCCTTCGGTGGTGGGTCGCGGCACCGGCGGCGCCGCGGGGTGGGTGGTGCACTGTGACCGGGTCGGACGACCCGACGATCTGGGTCAGCTCGAGGGACAGAGCTTGCTCACGGCGGTGGTCACCGGTTCGAGGGCCGTGGTGAGCTCCTCCTGGGCGGCGGTGATCTTCGGGCCGAGGTCGGCCTGCGCATCGGCCTTGGCGACCGTGAGCTGGGCGTCGAGGGCGTCGGCCTTCTTGTTCAGCTCGCCGATGATCGCGGCCACCGGGCCCCCCTGGGACTCCTGCATCATGGTGGTCAGGTCGCCGCGCACCTTGGTGGCCTTGGCGCGCAGGTCGTTCACCTGCTGCTGCACCTCGTCGGCGGTCTTCGAGGTGTCGACCTTGGTCGAGGCGAGGTCGGCGGCGTCGGTCTTCAGGCTCGCGAAGCTGCTGCACAGCGCCTGGGACGCGGAGGCCGCGGCACTCGCGACGGCCGAGCTGCCCGCCGACGTGCCGGTCGAGTCGTCGGAGGAGCACCCACCGGCCAGCAAGGCCAGGGCGACGACGACGGCAGGGGCGAGGGTGCGGGCGACGGAGCGGGTCATGGCGGGCTTTCTGGGGGGCACGGACCGGTGGAGTCGAACCCCTCGACGCTATTTCCGCCGGATGCCGGGTGCGTCACCCGCAGCGGGTGAGCATCCGTCGACCGCCGTCGGCTCACTCCGCCAGACGTGCCTCGAACAGGGCCCGCACGGCCGGGATGCGGCGCAGCAGGTCGAGCGCCAGGTCGGCGTGGCCGGGTACGTAGCCGTTGCCGACCAGCATCCGCACGTCGGCGGCCAGGCCCTCGGCGCCCAGCGCGGCGGCCGAGAAGCTGGTGGCCATCGAGAAGTAGATGATCGTGCCGCCCTGCGCGGTGGCCAGGATCGCCGGCTGCTCGCAGCCGGGCACGTCGACGCAGACGACGGTGACGTCGGCCGGCCCGCCGGCGGCCGCCACGGCATCCGAGAGGCCGAGCGGCGAGCGGGCGTCGGCGATGACGACCTCGTCGGCCAGGCCGCTGGCCGAGAGCAGGTCGGCCTCGCGCTCGAACGGGACCACCCCGATGCAGCGGCCGGCACCGGCGTCGCGGGCCGCGGCGAGCGACAGCGACCCCGACTTGCCGGCCCCGCCCAGCACGGCCACGGTCGGGGCGAGCCCGCGCGCGACGTACTCGCCCACCACCCGGGCCACCAGCGCCGGGGCGCCGCACACGTCCATGACCATCAGGGCCAGGTCGGGCGAGAGGTCGTCGGGCAGGCGGGCGGCGATGGAGCGGCCGAAGAGCACCGCAGTGCCCTGCGCGGGAACGCGCTCGGAGCGGCCGTCCCAGCGGGCCAGGCCGTCGGTGACGGTGAGCGGGGTGAGCGAGAGCGACACCAGCGTGGCGACCCGGTCGCCCACCGAGAGCCCCAGGGGCGACTCGGGACCGACCTCGGCGACGGTGCCGATGAGCATGCCGCCCGAGCCGGTGACCGGGTTCTGCATCTTGCCCCGGGTGGCGACGATGTCGAGCACCTCCGCGCGCACGGCATCCCCGTCCCCGCCGTGCTTCTCGGAGAGCTGGCGGTACGAGGCGGCGTCGAGGTTGAGCGTCTCGACCGCGATGAGCACCTCGTCGGGCCAGAGCTCGGGCGACGGGTCGATGACCTGGGCCGCCTGCGGCAGCGCCGCGCCGGCGGGGTCGGTCACCCGGTGCAGGCCGACCGGGGAGGACGGAGTGGTGTGCACAAGAATCTCCTCGTCATCCGACACGCCACCGCAGTATTTGCGGCTTGACGTGACTAGTGCGTCATCTATTGCGTATCCTGCCAGTTATGACGACGAACATCGACCAGCCCTACGCCTACCGGCGCCGCGAGCTGATTGAGCCCGACTGGACCCGACTCCCGGGGTGGCGCGACGTCACCGCCGACCAGTGGGCCGACGCCCAGTGGCAGCGGGCGCACTGCGTGAAGAACGTCGCGCAGCTGCGCGCCCTGATGGGCGACCTCCTCGAGGACCGCTTCTACGCCGACCTCGAGCGCGACCAGGCCGAGCGGGCGACCATGTCGATGCTCGTGCCGCCGCAGATGATGAACACGATGGTGCCGAGCACCGACGGCGCGATGCCCTCGGCCGGCGCCGCGTTCACCGAGGCGTTCTACGCCGACCCGGTCCGCAACTACATGCTCCCGGTGTTCTCCGACCGCCGCACCGACTGGCCGAGCCACCCGTTCGCGACGCGCGACAGCCTCCACGAGCACGACATGTGGGCGGTCGAGGGGCTCACCCACCGCTACCCCACCAAGGTCCTGGCCGAGATGCTGCCGACCTGCCCCCAGTACTGCGGCCACTGCACCCGGATGGACCTCGTCGGCAACTCCACGCCGCAGTTCACCAAGCTCAAGCTGGCGGGCAAGCCGGTCGACCGCTACGCCGCGATGCTCGACTACCTGCACCGCACGCCCGAGGTGCGCGACGTCGTCGTCTCCGGCGGCGACGTGGCCAACATGCCGTGGAAGAACCTCGAGGGGTTCCTCGACAAGCTGCTCGAGGTCGACAACATCCGCGACATCCGGCTCGCCACCAAGGCGCTGATGGGGTTGCCCCAGCACTGGCTGCAGGACGACGTCGTCGAGGGCGTCGCGCGGATCTGCGCCAAGGCCCGCACGCGCGGGGTGTCGCTGGCCATCCACACCCACGTCAACAGCGCCCAGTCGGTGACGCCCCTGGTGGCGAAGGCCACCCGGGCGATGCTCGACGCCGGCGTGCGCGACGTGCGCAACCAGGGCGTGCTGATGCGCGGTGTCAACGACTCCCCCAAGGCGCTGCTCGACCTCTGCTTCGCGCTGCAGGACGAGGCGTCGATCACGCCGTACTACTTCTACATGTGCGACATGATCCCGTTCGCCGAGCACTGGCGGCTCTCGCTCAAGGAGGCCCAGGACCTCCAGCAGGCGATCATGGGCTACCTGCCCGGGTTCGCCACGCCGCGCATCGTCTGCGACGTGCCGTTCGTCGGCAAGCGCTGGGTGCACCAGGCCGAGACCTACGAGACCGAGCGTGGGATGTCGTTCTGGCGCAAGCACTACCGCACCTCCATCGAGGCCGGCGACGACTCGGCGCTGTCGCGTGAGTACGTCTACTACGACCCGATCTACACCCTCCCCGAGGCGGGTCAGCGCTGGTGGCGCGAGAGCCACGACATGGAGGCCGTGCACGAGGCGGCGCTCGTCGGCGCCGGTGCCAGCCACGCGGCCTCCGTCGCGGACCTCGGCTGAGCCGGTGCCCTCCGGGACGCCCGCCACGGTGGTACTCACCGCGGCGGGCGTCGCGTTCACGCAGCACGCCTACGAGCACGACCCGGCCGCACGGTCGTTCGGGCTCGAGGCGGCCGAGGTGCTCGGACTGCCGCCGGAGCAGGTGTTCAAGACCCTGCTCGTCGACACCGGTGCCGGCCTGGCGGTCGCAGTCGTGCCCGTGGTGGGTCAGCTCGACCTGAAGGCGATGGCGGCAGCGCTGGGCGCGAAGCGGGTGACCATGGCGGACCCCGCTGCGGCACAGCGGTCCTCGGGGTACGTCCTGGGCGGCATCTCCCCCATCGGCCAGAAGCGCGCGCTGCCCACCGTCGTCGACGAGAGCGCCGAGCTCTTCGACGTGGTCTACGTGTCCGGGGGCCGGCGTGGGCTCGACCTCGGGCTCTCCCCCGCCGACCTGGTGCGGGTCACCGGAGCGGTGCTGGCCGACATCGGCCGCTGAGCCCCCTGCTCGGCGGCTGTCCGGGTCACCGGTGCTGGTCGGCCGCCTGCTGGATCTTCTGCACGTAGGCCGACCAGGTGGCCCCGTCGCCCTGGTCGTCGTGGTCGCGGCCGCCCTGGCCGTCGAGGCCCTCGCGGAGGATGTCGGCGTGGCCCGCGTGCTGCGCGGTCTCGGCGACGCACCGCACGACCAGGTGCCCGAAGGTGGTCACCCGACGCTCCTCCGGCCACCAGGCGACGGTGGCCGGGGCGTCGAGGGGGAGCTCGGCGAGCGAGGCGTCGGTCAGCGCCCACACCGAGCGGTAGAGGTCGACGAGGTACTCGCGGCTCTCGGTGGCGAGCGGCCACATGTCGGCGCCCTGCCAGACCGAGCCGTCCTCGTTCCACGGCAGCACGGGGGCCTCACGGCCCACCGACTCGACGAGGTAGCCGAGCTCGACCCCGGCCACGTGCTTGACCAGGCCGAGCAGGTTCGTGCCGGAGGGGGTCAGCGGGCGTCGGGCGTCGTACTCCGAGACCCCGTCGAGGGAGCGAAGGAGGCCGTCGCGGCCCTGCTGCAGGTAGCGCTGGAGGTCGGCGGACAGGCCGGTCGGCTCGTTCACTCCCACGGCGTGGAGAGCACGACGGTGGTGCGGGTCGAGACGTTGGCGACGCCCCGGACGGTGGCGATGAGCTCCTCGAGCTCGTGCGGCGTCGAGACCCGCACCTTGAGGATGTAGTTCTCGTCGCCGGCGACCGAGTGGCACTCCTCGATCTGCGGCACCTCGTGGAGGCGGTCGGGGATGTCGTCGGGCGCGGCCGGGTCGAGCGGGGTGATCGAGATGAACGCGGTCATCTGCTGGCCGAGGGCCGCGTGGTCGATCTTGGCGGTGTAGCCCTTGACCACGCCGCGCTGCTCGAGGCGGCGCACCCGCTGGTGCACGGCGGAGGTGGACATGCCAAGAGCCTTGCCCAGGTCGGTGAAGCTGATCCGGCCGTCCTTGGCGAGGAGGTCGACGATGCGACGGTCGAGGTCTTCCACTCCCACAGGGTAGTGCGCGCCGACGACGCCGACCGGGAGGGTTCGTCCCCTCGGCGTGGTCGGTGCGGGCGGCTACTCTCGGGCGCATGCCGGACCGCCTCATGCTCCTGGACTCCGCCTCGCTGTACTTCCGCGCCTTCTTCGGGGTACCCGACCAGCGCACCAGTGCCGACGAGACCCCGACCAACGCCCTGCGCGGCTTCCTCGACATGATCGCCACGCTGGTGACCGCCCACCGGCCGACGCACCTCGTCGCCTGCTGGGACGACGACTGGCGCCCCCAGTGGCGGGTCGACCTGGTGCCCACCTACAAGACCCACCGGCTCACCGAGGGCTCCGACGTCGTCGAGGAGAGCCCCGACGACCTGAGCCCGCAGGTGCCGATCATCCGTGACGCCCTGCGCGCCCTCGGCATCGTGCGGATCGGGGCGGCGGGCTGCGAAGCCGACGACGTCATCGGCACGCTCACCGAGCGGCACCGGGGCCTGCTGCCGGTCGACGTCGTCACCGGCGACCGCGACCTGCTCCAGCTCGTCGACGACGCCGGGCCCGTGCGCGTCCTCTACACCGGCAAGGGCGGGGTGCGCGACCCGGACGTGGTCACCCAGGCCTACCTGCGCGAGAAGTACGCCGTGCCCACCGGTGAGGCCTACCTCGACATGTCGGTGCTGCGCGGCGACACCAGCGACGGCCTCCCGGGGGTCAAGGGCATCGGTGACAAGACGGCCGCCCAGCTCATCGAGACCTACGGTTCCCTCGCGGGGCTGCGCGCGGCGGTCGACGGCGGCGACCCCGCGCTCAAGGGTGCCCGCCGCGCGAACCTCGAGGCGGCATCCGCCTACCTCGACGTCGCCCCCACCGTGGTGCGCGTGCTGCGCGACGCCGACGTGCCGCGCGTCGACCTGGCGCTCCCCCGCGAGGTGGCCGACCCCGAGCTGCTCGACCAGCTCGGCGAGGCCTACGGCGTCGCCAACCCGGTCGGGCGGGTGCTCAAGGCCCTGGGTCTGGGCTGAGGTCCTCACCGGTCCCGCGACGCGCCCCGGCGGGGCGGGTCCACCGCATCCGGAAGGTGGTCGGCACGAAGCCGGTCGCCGGGTCCGCACCGGTGCGGTAGGCGGACGGCGTGGTGCCCACGATGTCGCGGAAGGTGCGGCTGAACGTGCCCAGGCTGGAGAACCCCACCTCCATGCAGACGTCCGTGACCGGGGTGTCGGTGGTGCGCAGCAACGTCATCGCCCGTTCGATCCGTCGCCGTTGCAGGTAGCGGTGCGGCGTCTCGCCGAAGGTCGCCCGGAACTCCCGGATGAAGTGCGCCCGGGCCATGTGCGCGGTCGCCGCGAGCAGGTCGACGTCGAGCGGCTCGGTGCTGCGCCGGTCGATCAGGTCGCGGGCCCGCAGCAGCCGCCGGTTCCGGTCCTCCTCCGCCGCACCCACGCCGCCCACCGTAGGTTGCGGACACGAGCAGGAACGCACTTTCGGAGAAGCGGCGTGCTGCCGCCGCCTCTAGCGTCGTCCCGAACACACCACGCGAAGGAAGGAACGCCAGTCATGCTCAAGCGCAACAACATCTCGTCGATCTTCGTCCTCGACCAGGACGAGGCCCTGAAGTTCTACACCGAGGTGCTCGGCCTCGAGGTGGCCCAGGACATGGACTTCGGGCCGATGCGGTGGCTCACCGTGCGCGTGCCCGGTGACGAGAAGTCCATCCTCCTCGAGCAGCCCGGCCTGCCGGCCCACGACGAGGCGACCGCCGAGCAGATCCGGGCGCTGGTCACCAAGGGCGCCGGTGGAGGCTGGCTCGCCTTCACCACCGACGACGTCGAGGGCGCCTTCGCGCGGGTGAAGGAGTCCGGCGCCGAGATCACCCAGGACATCGTCAGCCAGCCCTACGGGCGTGACTTCGCCCTGCGCGACCCGTTCGGCAACCACATCCGGATCGGCGAGATCTACTGACCCGGCCTCAGTCGAGGCGGTCGGCGGCGACCACGCCGCGCAGCACGGCATCCACCGCGGTGCGGGCCGTGCGACGCAGCTCGCCGTCGGTGGCCGCCTTGGCCACCTGGTCGAGCAGGTCGACGATCTGCTTGCACCGGCGCACGAAGTCACCGGCGGCCATGTCCTGGCCGCGCAGCACCGTGTCGAGCCGCTCGCCGGACGCCCACCGGTGCACCATCCATGCCATCCCGCCGTCGGGCATCGAGGCCGAGGGCAGGTCGTGCTCGGTCTCGAGGTCCTCGATCTGCGACCACAGTCGCGACATCCGGGTCAGCGCCTCCGCGACGTCGTCGTTGGGCATCCGCGGCGAGACCTCGGCCTCCTCGTGCCGGGGCTCGTGCACCAGCGCCGACACCGCGGCGGCCAGGCCCGCGGCGTCGAGCCGCTTCCACACGTCGTGGCGCAGGCACTCGGCGGCGAGGAGGTCCTTCTCGGTGTACAGCCGGCGCAGCCGCTCCCCGCGCTCGGTGACGACGGTGCCGGCGTCGGCCAGGTAGCCCAGGGCCTCGAGGGCGTCGCAGATCCGGTCGAAGGTGCGCGCGACGGTGTTGGTGCGGCCCTCGACCTTGCGCTGCAGGCCGACCGTCTCGCGCTTGAGCCGCCACCAGCGCTCGGCCCAGCGGGCGTGCGCCTCGCGGTCGGGGCACTGGTGGCACGGGTGCTCCTTGAGCTCCTGGCGCAGCCTCGCGACCCGCTGCGACTCCCCCACCGTGACCTCGCGCGCGCGGCGGCGCGGTGAGTCCTCGAAGCCGTGGGGCACCGCGATCCGCAGCGAGGTCGCGAGGTCACGGCGCGACTTCGGCGACTTCGGGTTGAAGTTCGGGGGCACCTTGACGTGCGTCACGGACTCGACCGGCTCGGGCACGTCGACCAGGGTGAGCCGGCGGAACTGCTTGTCCTCGGTGACCACCCCGGGCCCGGTCGGGGTGCCCTTGCCGCCGCGAGCGGGCTGCACGACCACGGCCCACCCGGCGCGGCGGCCGGCCGGGATGCGGATGACGTCGCCGACCCGCAGCGCCTCCAACGAGACAGCGGCCTCGGCCCTGCGGGAGGCGGACCGTGACTTCACGCCCTCCTTCTCCGCGTCGGCGAGGGAACGGCGCAGCGCGGCGTACTCGCGGAAGTCACCGAGGTGGCAGTGCATCGCCTCGGCGTAGCCCTCCATGCCCTCCTCGTTGCGCCGCACCGCGGTCGCGATGCCGACGACCGCCCGGTCGGCCTGGAACTGCGCGAACGAGGTCTCGAGGATCTCGCGGGCCACCTCGCGCCCGACCTGCGCGACGAGGTTGACGGCCATGTTGTACGTGGGCCGGAAGCTCGACCGCAGCGGATAGGTGCGGGTGGACGCCAGCCCGCCCACGGCGAGCGGGTCGATGCCGCGCGTCCACTGCACGACCGCGTGACCCTCGACGTCGATGCCGCGTCGGCCGGCCCGTCCGGTCAGCTGGGTGTACTCGGCCGGGGTGATGTCGACGTGCGCCTCGCCGTTGAACTTGACCAGCTTCTCGAGCACCACCGTGCGGGCGGGCATGTTGATGCCGAGCGCCAGTGTCTCGGTGGCGAACACGGCCCGGATGCGGGTCGCCGTGAACAGCTCCTCGACGATCTCGCGGAACAGCGGCAGCATCCCGGCGTGGTGGGCCGCGAACCCGCGCGAGAGGCCCTCGACGAAGTCGAAGTAGCCCAGCACCGAGAGGTCCTCGTCGGCGAGCGAGTCGACCCGCTCCTCGACGTGCCGCCGGATGCGCTGCCCCTCGCGCTCGGGGATGAGCCGAGTTCCGGCGGCGAGCAGCTGGCCGACGGCGGCCTCGCACCCGACCCGGCTGAAGATGAAGGTGATCGCCGGCAGCAGCCCGTCGCGGTCGAGCTCGTCGATGACCTCGGCCCGGGTCGCTCCCCCGCCGGGCCGCCCACCCCGGGCGAACCCGCGTCCGCCTGCCCCACCGCCGGGACCTCGCCCCCGCCCGTGCTGGGTGCGGGCGGGGGGGCCGCCACGACCGGACCCCACGCGACCCGACCCACCGCGCCGTGGCTCGTCGTCCCACCGCCCGCGCTGCTCGGAGGTGCGGATGGCGGCCAGCAGGTCGGGGTTGACCCGGTTGCCGGCGAACAGGTCGAACATGGTCGTGCCGACGAGCATGTGCTGGGACAGCGGCACCGGTCGGTGCTCGGAGACGACGACCTCGTGGTTTCCGCGCACCTCGGCGAGCCAGTCGCCGAACTCCTCGGCGTTGCTCACCGTGGCCGACAGCGACACGACCTGCACGTGCTCGGGCAGGTGGATGATGACCTCCTCCCACACCGCGCCGCGGAACCGGTCGGCCAGGTAGTGC
>DASSQL010000151.1:0-17330 GCA_035702525.1 Ornithinibacter sp.
CGCGTTGAAGACCTTGCGCAGGCGGCCCTCGCACTCGGGGCACACGGTGAGCGAGTCGTCGCTGAACGACTGCACGGCCTCGAAACGGTGGTCGCACTCGGTGCACGCGTAGGCGTACGTCGGCACGATGGTCCTCCTGCGGAAACGATGTGGTGCGCCGGCCCCGGACACGCTCGGATCGGCGTGACGACGCTGCGGAACGGCGACGGCGTCACCCAAGGATAAGCGAGCCGGCGCCCACCCTGTTCCCCTGCCCACCCGGGGGCCGTCCCCGGATCGACCCGCTGGTCGCCCACACGGAGACGGCCCGGCGAGGGCGGCATGGGTTCGGCGCGGGTTACCGCGTGGTACTCGTCGCGATCACAGCGGCTCCTGCGCGGTGACCGACGATGGACGACACCAGCCCCCGTTCGGCACCGGGGGTATCCGGAGTGACCTCCTGGCCCGTCTCGGGTCGGCCGGCCACGGAGCAGGCGGATGCCGGGTCAGGGCCAGTCGGCGAGCCGGCCGCCACGGCTGACGGCGTGCAACCTGGTCTCGGTGCGCTCGCGCACGGCGCTCGGCGCGACGACGAGCAGCTGGTCGCCGTGCCGCAGCACGTCGCTCTCCTTCGGCACGAACGAGCGGCCCTCGCGCACGACGAGCGAGACGGCGGCCCCCACCGGCAGCCGCAGCTCGAACACCCGCACCCCGGCGATCCGCGAGCCCGGCCCGATGTCGATCTCGAGCAGCTCGGCCCCGAGCTCGTCGAGCGGGGTCGTCTCCACGGCCAGGTCGACCCGGTGGTGAGCCGCCGCCAGGCCGAGCCGGCGCGCCATCCAGGGCAGGGTCGGGGCCTGGACCACGGTGAAGATGACGACGAGCACGAAGACGAGGTCGAACAGCCACGAGACGCCCGGGGCCCCGACGGTGCCCGGCACCGTCGCGAGCACGACCGGCACCGCCCCGCGCAGCCCGGCCCACGACAGGAAGGCCTGGGTGCGCCACGACATCCCGAACGGCAGCAGCGACACGAAGACCGACAGCGGGCGTCCGAGCAGCAGCAGGGCCGCCCCCACGACGAGAGCCGGCCACAGGACGTCGAGGAAGTTCCGCGGGTGCGCCAGCAGCCCGAGCAGCACGAACAGCCCGATCTGGGCCAGCCAGCCGATCGCGGTGGCGAACCCGAGCACGGCCGGCCGGTGCGGCATCCGCTGGTTGCCGAGCACGAGGGCCGCGAGGTAGCACGCGAGGAAGCCGGAGGTGTGCAGGAGGTCGGCGGCGGCGTAGGCGAACACGGCGACGCTGATGACGCCGATGGCGAACAGGGCCGACGACGTGGATGCCACCAGCCCCAGCAGCCGGGCGCCGAGCCAGCCGACGGCCAGCCCGACCAGGGCGCCGCCGACCAGCTCGAGCGTCGCGATGACCCCGACCTGCCACAGCGGGTGGGGGGTCTCGGCGGGCGCCATCCCGGCGGCGATCGCCGTCACGAGCAGCACGACGGGCGCGTCGTTGAAGCCGGACTCGGCCTCGAGCACGCCGGAGATCTGCCGGGGGAGCGGCACCCGGCGCAGCACGGAGAACACGGCCGCGGCATCGGTGGAGGCGAGCACGGCGGCGACGAGGAAGGCGACCTGCCACGCCCAGCCGAGGAAGAAGTGGGCCGCGACCCCCACGACCAGCACCGACACGCCGACCCCGACGGTGGCCAGCACGGCGGCCGGCGCGACCGACCGGCGGATACCGGACCACCGGGTCGTGAGCCCGCCCTCGATGAGGATGAGCACGAGCGCGGCGTAGCCGAGCACCTGGGTCATCCGCTGGTCCTCGTAGTGGATTCCGAAGCCCGCCTCGCCCAGGACCAGCCCGATCCCGAGGTAGATCAGCAGCGACGGCAGGCCCGAGCGCAGCGACAGGCGCACCGCGGCGACCGCCACGACCAGCACCAGGCTGCCGACGAGCAGGGCCAGGGTGAGGTCGTCGAGGGAGAACGTCGAGGAGGAAGCACCCCCCGCGAACGGCAACGTCCAGGTCTGTCCCACGGCCCGTCCTCGTGTCGTCGTTCTCCGGTGACCTAGTCTCGCAGGGTGAGTCGCCTTGTCGTCGCCCGTCGTGTCCTTTACGGACTTCTCGCCGTCGTGGTGGTCGTCGCGCTGGTCGCCACCGTCGTCGTGGTGTCGACGGTACGTGCCTCCCTCCCGAAGACCTCCGGCAGTGCCGAGCTGCCCGGCCTGACGACCGACGTCACGGTGATGCGCGACGGCAGCGGCATCCCGCACATCTTCGGCGACAGCCTCACCGACCTGGCCCGCGCGCAGGGCTACGTGCACGCCCAGGAGCAGTTCTTCCAGATGGACCTGCGCCGCCATGTCACGGCGGGTCGGCTCTCCGAGCTGGTCGGCAAGGACGGCGTCGAGACCGACAAGGTCGTGCGCACCCTGGGCTGGCGACGCGTCGCCGAGGAGGAGCTGCCCACCCTCAAGCCGCAGACCCGCCAGATGCTGCAGGCGTACGCCGACGGCGTGAACACCTACCTGCGCGGCCGCAGCCCCCGCGAGGTGTCGGTCGAGTACGCCGTGCTCGGCCTGACCCTGCCGACCCCCGAGATCGAGGAGTGGACCCCCCTCGACAGCCTCACCTGGCTCAAGGCGATGGCCTGGGACCTCAAGGGCAACTACGACGACGAGCTCGCCCGGGCCCGGCTGTCCGGCCGGCTGACCGGCGCCCAGATCAACCAGATATACCCCGCCTACGACCCCGAGGCACACCCGCCGATCCTCGGCAACGACGAGTGGTCGCCGCAGGTGCAGGAGCGCGCCACCCAGTCGGCGGTGCCGTCGGCCCTCACCACCAAGCCGGCCAGGGCCAGGACGGCGGATGCCGGTGGCGCACCCGCCGACGCCCGGATCACCAGCCCGTCGGCCCAGGCGGCGTACGCCACCGTGCACGCGGCGCTGACCTCCATCCCGCAACTCGTCGGCCGCGGCGAGGGCGTCGGCTCGAACTCGTGGGTCGTGGCCGGCTCGCGCACGACCACCGGGAAGCCGCTGCTCGCCAACGACCCGCACCTGGGTGTGAGCCAGCCGGGCATCTGGATCCAGAACAGCCTGACCTGCCGCACCGTGTCCGAGTCCTGCCCGATGGACGTCAGCGGCTTCTCGTTCGCGGGGGTGCCCGGGGTCGTCATCGGCCACAACGCGAACATCGCCTGGGGCTTCACGAACCTCGGCCCGGACGTCTCCGACTTCTACCTCGAGCGGGTCATCGGCGACACCTACCTGCGCGACGGCGTCTGGCAGCCGGTCACCAGCCGCCAGGAGGTCATCAAGGTGGCCGGGGCCGCCGACCAGACGATCACCGTGCGCAGCACCGTGCACGGGCCGGTGCTCAGCGACGTCGTCGACGGCATCGCCGACGCCGGCTCGCGGGCGCCCACCGAGCAGGAGGGCGACGAGACCGAGACGTACGCCGTGTCGCTCGCCTGGACCGGGCTGGTCCCCGGCCGCACCGCCGACGCGATCCTCGACCTCGACCTCGCGACCGACTTCGACACCTTCCGCGAGGCGGCCCGCTCGTTCGCGGTGCCCGCCCAGAACCTGCTCTACGCCGACAAGGCCGGCCACATCGGGTACCAGGCGCCCGGACAGGTACCGATCCGGCGGCCGGCCATTCCCCGCGCCCCCGCGGGGTACTGGCCGGCGCCCGGCTGGGACTCGACCTACGACTGGCAGGGTTACCTCGAGTTCTCCGAGCTGCCGTGGGCGCTCGACCCCAAGGACGGCGTGATCGTGGCGGCGAACCAGGCCGTCACCCGCAGCGCCACGCCCTTCCTCACCACCGAGTGGGACCAGGGCTGGCGCTCGACCCGGATCGGCGAGCGGCTCGCGGCGCTGCCGAAGGTCGCACCGGCCGACATGGCCGACATCCAGCTCGACACCCAGGACTCCTTCGCGAAGGTGCTCGTGCCGGCGCTGCTCGCCGTGCCGCTGGAGGCGTCCGAGGCCGCCCCCGACACCGCTGAGCTGCTCGACTTCACCCGCGAGGCCCGCGAGCTGTTGCGGCACTGGGACTTCACCACGCCCGCCGGCAACGCGGAGGCCGGCGCCGCGGCCGCCTACTACAACGCGGTGTGGCGCAACCTGCTCGAGCTGCTCTTCGACGACGAGCTGCCGACCGGGCTCAAGGCCGACGGCGACGCGCGCTGGCGCTCGGCCGTGCAGAAGCTGCTCACCAACCCCAAGAGTGCGTGGTGGGACAACAAGCTGACCCCGAACGTCACCGAGGGCAAGGACGAGATCCTCCGACAGGCCCTCGTGGCAGCCCGGTTGGAGCTGACCCGCGAGCTCGGCAAGGACCCCGCCAAGTGGCAGTGGGGCAAGCTGCACCGGCTCGACCTCGAGCACGCGGTGCTCGGCGGCGACACCGTGCCCGGCCCGGTGCGCTGGCTGGTCAACGAGGGCCCGTTCGAGATGCCGGGCGGCTCGTCGATCGTCAACGCGAACGGCTGGAACGCCAGCCAGGGTTACGCGGTCGACTGGGCGCCGTCGATGCGGATGGTCGTCGACCTGTCGAACCTCGACGCGTCGACCTGGATCAACCAGACCGGGGTGAGCGGCCACCCCGCCGACGCCCACTACGGCGACCAGACCGACGACTGGGTCGCGGGTCGTCAGCGACCGTGGCCGTTCAGCGAGGCCGCGGTGCGCGACACCGACCCCGACGTGCTCACCCTCCGTCCGGAGGGGTCCGGCGCCACGGGCTGAGCCCGAGGTCGGTGACCCCCTCGGCCGTCACCACCGCGTCGACCGGCTGGTCGTGCGGCTGGCGGGGCAGTGGCGTACGCCTCCCGTCGACGAGCTCGCCGGGGTGCAGCACGACCACCACCGGCGTGCCCGGGCGCCGGCGGGGCAGCGCGCGGTCGTAGCAGCCACCGCCCTGGCCCATCCGGGTGCCGTGGTGGTCGACGGCCAGGCCCGGGGCGAGCACGACGTCGGCGAGCGCGACGGCATCCGGGCCGAGGGGTGACGCGGTGGCGTCGGTCGCGTCGTGCCAGTCGAGGTCGAAGTCCGGCAGCGTGATCGGCACCAGCACCCGGATGCCGTGGGCCGCCAGGGCGGCGTTCAGCGGCGCGGTCGGCGGCTCGCCGGGCACCGCGACGTAGGAGGTGACGACGGCCCCGCCCCCGAGGCCGAGCTGGGCGAGGAGGTGGAGGACGTGGTCGGCCAGCAGGTCACCGTCGGTGGCGAGGTCGCGAGCGGCGGCGAGCGCGCGCCGGCGGGCCCGCAGCTCGGTGCGGCGTGCGGACTTCTCGGGATCGCGGGCCATGCCCGCATCGTAGGGTTGCCGCATGACCATCGAGGGCCTGCGCGCTGCCACGGACAAGATGCGCGCTGCCGGGGTCCCCGAGCTCGCCGTGTCGGTGTTCAGCGCCTACCACGAGCAGCTGCGGTCGAACGTCACGGGCACCATCCCCGAGGCCAGCATCGACCCGCTCACCGAGGTGCCGCACCTCGACGACGTGCGGCCCGACGAGGCCTCCGTGGCGAAGGCCCTCGGGCAGACCGTGGTGATCAAGCTCAACGGCGGCCTCGGTACGAGCATGGGCATCAGCGGGCCGAAGTCGGCACTGCCGGTGCGCGACGGGCTGAGCTTCCTCGACATCATGGCCCGCCAGGTGCTCGCGCTGCGGCGCCGGCACGGGGTGCAGACCCCGCTGCTGATGATGGACTCGTTCCGCACCCGGGAGGAGACCCTCGAGATCCTCCAGCGTCACCCCGGCCTGGCCGTCGACGGGCTGCCCCTGGACTTCCTGCAGAACATGGAACCCAAACTGCGCGCCGACGACCTCGGGCCCGTGGAGTGGCCCGACGACCCGAGCCTGGAGTGGTGCCCGCCCGGCCACGGTGACGTCTACGTGGCGCTGCAGACCACCGGGCTGCTCGACACCCTGCGCGATCACGGCTACCGGTACGCGTTCCTCTCGAACGCCGACAACCTCGGCGCGACCTGCGAGGGTGCCGTCCCGGCGTGGATGGCGCGCGAGGGCATCCCGTACGTCACGGAGGTCTGCGAGCGCACCCGCAACGACCGCAAGGGCGGCCACCTCGGGGTGCGCAGGAGCGACGGGCGGCTCGTGCTGCGCGACAGCGCGATGGTGGCCGAGGGCGAGGACCACTTCTTCCAGGACACCGACCGGCACCCGTGGTTCCACGCGAACAACCTCTGGGTCGACCTCGACGCGCTCGCCGCCCGCCTCGCCGAGCGCGACGGCATCCTCGGCCTGCCGATCATCGTCAACCGCAAGACGGTCGACCCGACCCGGCCCGACAGCACCCCGGTCATCCAGGTCGAGTCGGCGATGGGGGCGGCCGTCGAGGTCTTCGACGGCTCGCGCGCGCTCGCCGTCGACCGCAGCCGGTTCCGGCCGGTGAAGACCACCAACGAGCTGCTGCTCATCCGCTCCGACCTCTACCGGCTCACCGACGACTCGCTCGTCGAGTCGACGATCGACCACGACGAGCCGTTCGTCGACCTCGCGAAGCCGTACGCCCACATCGGCCCGTTCGAGGCCCGGTTCCCCCACGGGGTGCCGTCGATCCGTGGCTGCTCGAGCCTGCGGGTCGAGGGCGACACGACGTTCGGTGGGGGCGTGGTGTGCACCGGCGACGTGCGGGTCTCCGCGGGCGTGCGCAGCATCCCCGACGGCGCCCACCTCCAGGGCGACGTCTGATGCGCACCCTCGCCGAGCACCGGTCCGCCGTGCTCGCCCTCGTCGCACCGCTGCCCGCCACCACCGTGCCCGTCGGGTCGGCCCTCGGGCTCGTGCTGGCCGCCGACGTCGTGGCGCGGGTCGACCTGCCCGGTTTCGACAACTCGGCGATGGACGGGTACGCCGTGCGGGCGGCCGAG
Source organism: Ornithinibacter sp. (assembly GCA_035702525.1). Lineage (GTDB taxonomy): Bacteria > Actinomycetota > Actinomycetes > Actinomycetales > Dermatophilaceae > Fodinibacter. The sequence continues at coordinate 6,892 of DASSQL010000151.1, forward strand.
CTCGCCGGCGCCACCGCGCAGACCCCCGTCGTGCTGCCCGTGGCCGGTGACGTCGCGGCGGGCGACACCACCCACCACGTGCTCCCGCCCGGCCAGGTGCTGCGGATCATGACCGGCGCCCCGATGCCCCAGGGGGCGGATGCCGTCGTGCCGGTCGAGCTCACCGACGGCGGCGCCACCGAGGTGGCGCTGCACCTCTCCCCGGAGGTCGGCCGCTCGCTGCGGCACCGCGGCGAGGACGTCCGCACCGGCGACACGGTGCTGCCGGCCGGCACCCGACTCGGCCCGGGCCACCTCGCACTCGCAGCGGCAGCCAACGTCGCCGAGCTCTCGGTGCACCCGCGCCCGCGGGTGGTCGTCATCACGACCGGCGACGAGCTCGTCGCGCCGGGGTCGGTGATCGAGCACGGGCAGATCGTCAACTCCAACCACGTGATGCTGTGCTCGCTCGTCGAGGCCGCCGGCGCCGAGGTGGCCGGCTCGGCCCACCTGCGCGACGACGCCGCTGAGGTGCGTGCGCTGCTCGACGACCTGCCGGGCGCACCCGACCTGGTCATCACGACCGGCGGTGTCTCGATGGGGGTCTACGACACGGTCAAGGAGGTGCTCACCGCCGACGGCGGGGTCGAGTTCGTCAAGGTCGCGATGCGCCCGGGGATGCCGCAGGGCTGCGGCGTCGTCGGCCGCTCGCGCACGCCGGCGGTCACCCTGCCTGGCAACCCGGTCAGCTCGTTCGCGTCGTTCCACGTGTTCGTGCTGCCCGCGCTGCGACGGCTCGCCGGGCTCGACCCCGACGCCGACGGCGCCTTCGAGGCCGTCGCCGAGGTGGGCTGGCCCGCTGCCCCGGGCAAGGTCGAGCTGACCCGGGTCGTCGAGTCCGCGGGCCGGGTGCGCCCCTCCGGGGGCCAGGGCTCGCACGTGCTCGGCGCGCTCTCCGCCGCGACGGCGCTGGCCGTGGTGCCCGCCGACGTCGAGCGCGTGGAGGCCGGCGACCGGGTGCGCTGCCTCCCCCTCCTGGGGCAGGATCGCGACCGTGGCCTCTGACCCCGTGACCCCGCCGCCCGCCGGCCTCACCCACGTGCGCGCCGACGGCACGGCGCACATGGTCGACGTCTCGGGGAAGGCGGTCACCGCCCGCCGGGCGGCCGCTGCCGGGCGCGTGCTGCTGTCTCCAGCGGCCGTCGCGGCGCTGCGCGACGGGGTCGTGCCCAAGGGTGACGCGCTCGGCGTGGCCCGGGTGGCCGGCATCCAGGCCGTCAAGCGCACCCCCGAGCTGATCCCGCTCGCCCACCCCGTGGCCGTGCACGCCGTCGAGGTCGACCTCGACGTCGTCGACGAGGGCGTCGAGATCCGGGCGGTCGTGCGCACCGCCGACCGCACCGGCATCGAGATGGAGGCGCTCACCGCCGTCGCTGTGGCCGCGCTCGCGCTCATCGACATGGTCAAGGCCGTCGACAAGCACGCCCGGATCACCGACGTGCGGGTCACCGCGAAGTCGGGTGGCCGCTCCGGCGACTGGGAGGAGGGCGCGTGACCGGTTCCGAGGCGGATGCCGTGGGGGCTCCGGACGGTGCGGAGGCCGCGCACGCCGTCGATGCTGCGCACGCCGACGATGCCGCCCCGCTCGCCGGGCGCCGTGCGGTCGTCGTGACCTGCTCGACCCGGGCGGCGGCGGGGGTCTACCCCGACCGCGGCGGGGCCCTGCTCGTCGAGACGCTGCGCGAGTGGGGTGCCGAGGTGCCTGACGCGATGGTGGTGCCCGACGGCCCGGCCGTGGCCCACGCGATCGAGGCCGGCCTGGCCACCCGGCCCGACCTGCTGGTCACCACCGGTGGTACCGGCCTGACCCCCACCGACCGCACCCCCGAGGCCACGGCGCCGTTCCTCACCCACCAGGTGCCGGGCCTCGCGGAGGCGATCCGGGCGCGCGGGGTGGCGCACGGCATCCCCACCGCCGTGCTGTCCCGCGGAATCGCCGGCCTGGCCGGTCGCACGCTCGTGGTCAACCTGCCGGGGTCGACCGGGGGAGTGCGCGACGCGCTCGAGGTGCTGGCCGAGGTGTTGCCGCACGCGCTGAGCCAGGCCAACGGAGGCGACCACTGATGTGGGAGCGGGTCCGCCGCCGGGCCGCGCAGTCGGTCGACCGCGGTCGGTCGACGTCGGAGGCCGTGTGGCCGTGGCCGGTTCAGCTCAGCGGGGTCACGCCGACGGGGGTCGAGGTGCTGCTGCGCCCGCTGACCGTCGCCGACGGGCCGGCCTTCCAGTCGGTGCGCCGGGCCAACGCCGCGTGGCTGGAGGAGTGGGACGCCACCTCACCCGACCCCGACGCCCCCGGCCGCACCTTCGAGGAGCTCGTCGAGCAGTACGACCGGGACGCCCGCGCCGGCCGCGCGCTGCCGTTCGCGGTGGAGGTCGAGGGCCGGTTCGTGGGGCAGCTGTCGGTGGGCTCGGTGGTGCTCGGGTCGTTCCGGTCGTGCTACGTCGGCTACTGGGTGAGCCGGTCGGTTGCCGGGCAGATGGTCATCCCGACCGCGCTGGCCGTGGCGGGCGACTACGTGCTGGGCACCCTTGGCCTGCACCGCATCGAGGTCAACATCCGGCCCGAGAACACCGCCAGCCTGGCCGTGGTGCGCAAGCTGGGCTTCCGCCGCGAGGGGCTGCGGCCGCACTACCTGCACATCGCCGGCGCCTGGCGCGACCACCTGTCGTTCGCGCTGACCACCGAGGACCTCGCCGGCGAGACGCTGCTGGACCGCCTCGAGCGGATCGTTGCGGAGGAGGCGGGCCGGCCTCGCGAGGCTCTCCAGACACAGTTGTCACAACAGTCACTTGCGCGACACACCGATGGGGGTCCGGCGCCTGACGGCGACGCGCACCTACCGTCGTAACGTGCAGTCGCCGTCGAGCCTGATCTTCCTGGTCCTCCTCGGTGTCTGGGCTGCCTATTTCGTGCAGTACTGGGTCCGCCGCCGCGACCACGTGGCCACTGCGCGCTCGGTCGAGCAGTTCAGTGAGGCGATGCGCGTGCTGGAGCGACGAGACCCACTGCCCCGCACCGACCTCTCCGAGCCGGCACCGCGCTCGTACGCCGTGCACCCCGCCCGCACCGCCCGCCCGCAGGTGCTGGTCAAGCGGGCCGTCGCCGCCGAGCCCGGGTTCATCGGTGTCTCCGAGCGCATCGTCGATGACTCGGATGCCGTTGCCCCGGTTGCCGCTTCGGCCACCCACCCGTCACCGTCCCCCGCCTTCCCCTCGCCGGCCGGCCCGGTGAGCCGCCCCGCCCCGGTCGGCGCCAGTCGCCGCCGGGTGCGCCCGAGCCGTCGGGTCCGCGGCCTGCTGCTGCTCGCCGCGGTCGCCGAGCTGCTCGTCATCGCCCCGCTCGTCGCCGCGTCGATGTTGCCGCTGTGGGCGCTCGCGCCCGCGCTGCTGGCCGTCGGCTGGGCCGTGCTCTTCGCCCGGTCCGGCGTGCGCGCCGAGGCGGCCATGCGCAGCGCCAACCGTCGTCGCCAGGCCGACCTCGCCCGTCGTCGGACCGCGGCACCCGTGGCCCCGCGCCGCTCGTCCACCCCCGCGGCCTCCCGCACCGCCGCCGTCGCGTCGGCCGAGGCTGTCGAGGCCGTCGAGGTCGCCGAGGTCGCCGAGACCCGGGGTGCCGGCGACGTCGTCACCCTGACCGAGCCGGCCCTGGTCGGCAGCGACTCGTCCGTGGTCGAGCCGGTCGCGGTCCGGGTCGCCGAGCCGGCCGAGCCGGCCGCGTTGGTCGCCCCCGCCGGCCCGGCCGACGACGTCATGGTGCCGATCGTCGACGAGGACGACATCCCGCTCACCTGGGACCCCGTGCCGGTACCGCGGCCCACCTACACGATGAAGGCCAAGGCCGAGCGGCCCGAGGTCGCCCCGGCCGCCGTCACCCCCGACCCCGCGCCGGTCGTGCGCGAGAGCGAGAGCGACGAGTCGTCCTACGACGAGCGCCGGGTCGCCGGAGCCTGACCCCACGAGCCTCACGACCCGGCCCTGCACCCGGTCGAGAGTAAGGAACACGCCGCTGACCGGTCCGGTCGGCGGCGTGTTCTCTACTCTCGACGAGGCGTCGGAGCGGGTGACGAGGCGTCGGAGCGGCTCCGGTCAGTCGGTGCGCTCGGCGTCGTCGTGTGCGGCTGCCTCGGTGCGCTCCTCGACGTCGGTCGCCTCGGCCTCGGCCTGGGCCTCCTCGCCGGGTTCGAGGACCTCCTCGGGCGTCTTGCCCTTGCCCGGTGGCACGTCGTCCGCGCTCTCGGGCCCGTCGAGCAGGTGGTGGCCGACGGCGTTGATGACCGCGATCGTCGGCACCGCGATGAGACCACCGATGATGCCGGCGAGGATGACGCCCGCCGCGATCGCGAGGATGACCGCCAGCGGGTGGATTCGCATCACCCGTCCGACGAGGAACGGCTGGAGCAGGTGGGCCTCGACCTGCTGAACCCCGATGACGATGCCGAGCATGATCAGCGCCTGCACCGGACCGAGGGCGACCAGGGCCAGCAGCACCGCGACGGTGCCGGACACGGCCGCGCCGACCACCGGGATGAACGCTCCGAAGAAGACCAGCAGCGCGATGCCCGAGGCGAACGGCACCCCGAGGACGGCCGCCCCGATGCCGATGCCCGCGGCATCCACCGCGGCGACCACCAGCGTCGCGCGGGTGAAGGCGGACAGCTGGGTCCAGGCGATCAGGCCGGAGGAGTGCACCTTCTCGCGCGCCGTGCGCGGGAAGAGCCGCACCGTCCAGCCCCAGATGACCGGGCCGTCGTAGAGGAAGAAGAACAGGGCGAACATCGCGATGAAGAAGCCGGCCACGATGTGCGTCGCCGTCAGGCCCGCGGATGCCGCGGTGTCGGTGAGGGTGCCCGAGCTCAGCCACTCACGGGCCTTGCCGATGTAGCCCTCGAGCTGGGTGTCGGTGACGCCGAAGGTCGTGTTGAGCCAGCGGCGGATCTGGTCGATGCCGTCGGTGACCTTCGAGCCGATGTCGTCGATCTGGCTGGTCAGCTGGCTGCCGACGAACGACAGCATGCCGAACACCATCGCGAGGGTGCCGAGGACGGTGATGCCGGCCGCCAGGCCCCGGGGGAACACCCGGGTCAGGAGGTCGTACACCGGCTGGAGCAGGGCGGCGAGCAGGAGGGCGACCAGGATGGGGATGGCGACCTCGGACAGCCGCGCGGTCACGTAGAGGGCGGCCACCACCGCGATCCCGATGATCAGCGCCCGCCACGCCCACTCGCTCGCCGTGCGGACGCCGCGCGGCACGGCCCAGTGGGCCGGCCGGTTCGGGTCGTCGGCGGCCATCGGGGCCGCGGCCGCGGGAACGGCCACGGTACGGGGGAGGGCGGCGGGGTCGTCCGCGGGCCGGTCCGGGCGGGGCAGGCGCAGTCGCATGCCGCGATGGTATGTCCTGGCCGGTCAGCGGCCCGCGCGACGGACCGCCTGCGTCGTGCCGTGCAGGGCTGCCGGGGGGCGCCTGACCGGTTTCGGGCGGGCTGTGCGCTGGTGTTATCGTTTCTCCCGCATCGCGGGGCTGTGGCGCAGTTGGTAGCGCGTCTCGTTCGCAATGAGAAGGTCAGGGGTTCGAATCCCCTCAGCTCCACCCGACGGGAACCCCGTCCGACCAGCATGAACGTGGCTGATCGGGCGGGGTTTCGTCGTTGTCATTGGTGCCCGACCTCGGTTCGTGTACCCCCCGTGTACCCCGGGGCGTTCAGACGGTCCAAACCTGCGCGGTCGGCGGGGGTGCCGAGGTGGTGCAGGTAGAGGTTCGTGGTTGCGATCGAGGCGTGGCCCATCCAGGCCTGCACGGTGCTCGGATCGACACCGCGGGCGAGCCACAGGCAGGCCGCGGTGTGCCGCAGGTCGTGGATTCGGCGGCCGCGGGCGACGACCGACCAGTCGAGGGTGCGCTTGACCGCCGTCGCGTGCAGCACGTGGCCGGTGGCGGTGACGAACAGCGGCGCGTCCGCCTGTCGCCCGGCGGCCATGGCCCTCACCAGGGGGAGCACCCGATCGGCGACCGGGACCCGTCGGGACCGGCCGGACTTGGTCGTCTTCACCTGCACGCCCTCGGGCGCGGCGCGCTGGACGACCAGGGCCGGCATCGGCACCTCGACGAAGTCACGCACCCGCACCGCCCGCAGCTCGGACCACCGCAGCCCGGTCCACCCAGCGACCAGCATGACGTCGGCAAGCTGCTGGTCTCGGGCGGCGGCGAGCTGGTGCACCTGCTCGAGCTCGTCCTCGCTGAACGGGTACATCTCGACGCGGGGGCCGCCGGAGCGGGGCACCAGGGTGCGGAGGACCGGGTTGGTCAGGATGAGCCGCTCGCGCACCGCCCACGCGAAGAACGAGGACAGCGAGGCCCGGAACCGGCGGACCGAGGCCTCGGCGAGGCCGTCCTTGGTGAGGCCGACCAGGGCCCGGGTCACCTCGCGGTCGGTGACGGCGTTCACCGACAGGGCTGCGAGGGAGTGGGGCACGAGCCTGAGCAAGGCCCGGTCCGAGACGTAGGTCTTGCGGGACACCGCGTGCTGGCGCTCCTCGAGCCATACCGGCAGGAGTGCGCGCACGGTGGCCCGGCCGGCGCGTGGGTCGACTCCGCCGGCGAGGGCGGCCCGCTCCCGGGCGAGCCAGGCCAGTGCGTCCCGCTTCGTGGCGAAGGATCGGCTCGCCGCGTAGACCCGGCCGACCTTGAGCACGGCACGGAACTTGCCCGAGGGCAGCTTGATGACGGTCACCGCGACATCCGCTCGATCCAGGCCGCGACGTGCCGCCGCTGGTAACGCGGCATCCGGGCACTGAGCCAGGTCACCCGCGGCCCGGTCCCGGTCTGTCGCCAGCGGCACACGGTCGAGGCGTCCACGTGCAGGAGCTCGGCGACCTCGCCGGTGGTCATCATGATCGGCAGGCCGTCGGGTCGCAGATCCGGTTCGTTCGTCGTCGTCATCCCTCTCACCCCTTCCCAGTGTCGGACGATCAGGCGCTCTGTGTCTCGCGTCGTGCACAGGCTCGGCGCCGGGCGTACTCGCGCGCCCGGGCGGCTGCGGCGGTGGCCAGGGCTGTCTCGCCGGCGTTGGCCCAGCCGCTGCCGGCGTACGCCCAGGACCCGATGACCAGCGTCGCCTCGTCGGTGTCGTCGGCGAGCAGCTCGGCCTCGAGGTCGCGCAGGTCGACTGTCGTGCCGGCGCGCGCGGCCGTGGCGATGTGGATCTGGGCTCGTTGCCTGGCCCGGCGCAGTCGCCCGAGCGTGACGGAGTAGCGGCGGGACTTGGTCGAGAAGTGGCCCCGAAAGCCGAGGGTGTGCGCCCACCGGCCCAGAAGCAGGTACGGGCTGTTGGGGTCCTGGGCCGCGCCGGCCTGGGCGGCCAGGCGCTGGGCGATGGCGTGCAGCCGCCGCAGGTGGGGGTTGTCGCGGGTCTCGGTGTCGGTCGCGGACTTGGTCGCGTACTTGGCCAGATAGCCGGCGACCTGCTCGGCGCTGAGCGGGCCATCGGGGTCGTCCGTGCGCCGGGAGGCGCGAACTACACGGGTGTCGACCTGTGCGCCGAACGCCAGCACCAGGGTGGTGCCGTCCGGGGTGACCGGGGCTGCGGCGAGGGTGACCTCGGCGGCGACCTGTTCGACGACCTCGGAGAGAAGGCCGGCGGTGACCTCACTCGGGGCTGGGGCGAAACCGTCGCCTGCCTGTGGGCCGTCGAGGCGGATCAGGGCGTGGAAGTGCACGGCGCCGCGGACCTGGTACTCGGCGACCTTGGCGTACTGCAGGCTCGCGATGTCGCCCAGGTCGGCCCCGAGCAACTGCGCCAGGCGGCGCTTGAGGGCGATGGTGAAGCGGCGCCACAGCTCAGGCGCCCACCACTGCCAGAGCACGTGCGACTCGTAGTCGTAGCAGTCCGCGCACAGCGGCTGCCCGAGCTGCGGGTCGTCGAGTTGGTGCACCTCGAAGCAGGCCGTGGGCCGCCCGTGCTCGCAGCATGCCGCTGGACCTGCGCGGGGCCGGCAGCGGCGGTGAGCACGGCGGCCGTGGACCGCACCGAAGGAGGGCGCGGTCAGCGTCGCGAACACCAGGGGGTTCTCGGCGACCGACTCCGGCACGCCCTTGCCGCCGGCCACCCCGGCCCGGATCAGATGGAAGGTGTCCGCTGCGTACAGCCGAGAGCACGACGGGCACCGGTCGGCTCGACGGTTGCCGCACCGCACGAACGTGACCCCACCGGGCTCGTCGGACGAGGCGTACTGGCGAACCACCTCGCCGCTGGTGCGGTCGACGGTGAGCGAGCTCCCGACCAGCCGGACCGGGCTGCTGCAGAACCCGACCCGGGCCGCGGCCGACGCCCACTCGTCAAGGTCCGCGGACTGCAGCCGTTCCATCACTTGGGCGTGGGTGAGGGCATCGGTGCCGGGCAGGCCGCCCCAGTCAGGGCTCAGGGCACCGGCGTCGACGACGGCATCCCAGACCTCGCTGACCTTCGCGCGCGCCATGTCGGCCACCCCCTTCCCGGAAGGGTGTGCCGGATGACTAGTGCGACCCGTCACCCGGCACACCCGGTCCTGGGCGGCCAATCACCGACGTCTCGAGCCCCTGGGATCGCTCAGGAGACGGAAGCGGGCTCAGCACGGGGTTGAGTTCGATGTCCGGCGTCTCAAAGGTGGTCCGGCCGCTGGCCGGGTGGGGAGCCGACTCCCAAGGGCGCTGCTCGTGTCGCGTGGGTTGCGCTGTGTCCGCTCCCACCAAGGTGACAGCGCGGCATCCGTTCGTTCCACTAGAAGTCGAACTAGGACACACCGGCAGGACACTGACGCCACGAAGGCGGAAGGGGAGGATGTCCGCGTGACCAGACTCGTTACGTGGTGGATCGGCTTGGCCGCCTCGGTCGTGCTCGTCGTTGCTGCCCTCGCGAGCCAGTCCGGCACCTGCGTGGATTCTGCCAATGCCGCCGCCTCATCCTGCAGAAGTGGTGGCTCCGGCGGGCTACTCCTGCTCGGGGTGGCCGCCATGGCACTGTCGGTATGGATGTTGAGGCGTACCTACCGGACCCAGCGTCTCAGCGGGCCGCGGAGATAACGAAGTTCCGAGCCAAAGCGCTATCCGCGGCAGGAGCGCCTTCCCTCTCCGCGGCATATCCGGACGTTGAAAGACACGTCCAAGCGGCCCTGAGTCGCATGAATAGCGGGCGCGGTTGTAGCCAGACTTGGGGCGTAGCTCGAGTTTTCCGTCGGCGTCGTCGAGTTGCGTCACGGACTAACCTTCCGGGGTGCCTCTCAACCCCGAGCAGCAGCAACTGGTCGACCAATGGCTCCCCGGGGCCTGCATCGTTGCCGACCTCAGTTGGGGCTTGGTCGACACCACCGTTCTACATCTGCGCTGGGCCAAGGGCGAGGTCATCGTGAAGGCTGCAGGCCCGAAGAACCACCATTTGTGGCGGGAGATCACCGGGCACCTGGAGTTCACGGCCCCGTGGCTGAGTGAAGGCCGGGTCGGCCGCCTGCTCCGCCACAACCGCGACCTCAACGTCCTCGTCCTCGAATACCTACCCGGGGTCCTGGCGGACGGCACGAGCGCGGCGACCGACCCGGAGACTCATCGGCAGGCTGGTGCACTACTTGCCGCGTTGCACGGGCAAGCATCGAGGATCGATGACCAGTACGAGACCCAGATGGATGCCCGCGCGCTGCGATGGCTGGATGGCGATCACCGCATCGACCCGCGCACCGAGGCGCGCGTTCGAGAGGTCATCGCCGGCCATGACCGACCGCCGGCGGTGCTCGTTCCCACACATGGCGACTGGCAGCCACGTAACTGGCTGGTCGACGGTCGCTGTGTTCTTGTTATCGACCTCGGTCGGGCCGACTGGCGCCCAGCCCTCACGGATCTGGCGCGGCTAAGCCGGCAACAGTGGGACGGCCGGACCGACCTCGAGGCCGCCTTCCTCGCCGGCTATGGTGCCGACCCGCGTGAGCCAGGTGCTTGGCGTCGGACGCTGCTTCGCGAAGCAATCGGCACCGCATGCTGGGCCTACCAGGTCGGCGACGAACCGTTCGAACAGCAGGGTCATCGGATGCTGCTGCAGTGCCTGGCTATGGCACCTTGACGCGGGCCCAGGGTCGCTGGTGAACCGAACGGGCGCCAGGTCGCGCTGAGACACAGGTACAGCCTCCCGCTCAAGAAGGTCCCTCAAGGGCCTTGTTCTGGGGAAATGCGTGGCTGCGTCCCTCTTCGCGGCAGAAGAGGACGTCTGCAAGAAGGACCGTCAGAGCGCTCCTGTGAGAGCCATGAGCATGCTGAACACCAGTAGCGAGAAGCACCCCCAGGCGAGGATGATGACCCAGCCCAATGCGTAGCGCAGCGCCCTCCGACGCGTGGACCCAGGGGCAGTCACGCCGACGACCGGGGCAAGCGCCTTGTCGAG